>VKHO01000056.1 GCA_011125455.1 Chlamydiales bacterium STE3
GGATTTATGTTGATTTATATAACTGGGTAATCAACCACGGGAGTCTGACAACAAACGGACAAAAGAGGACTCCTGCAATGGTAGCTGGCTTGATAGATCATCAGATGTCATACCAAGAGTATATTCGTCTTCCGGTTTATGACGACTATAAGTTGAGAGAAAGATTAGCAGAGAAAGTAATGACGATGAATGAACAGGAGATGCTAGGAGCTAGTCGCAGGGTAAAAATCAGACCGGAAAAAGCGACGATTATGCGCTCAGGAGAGGTAGCTGGATGACGTTAACTTTCTTCCCGTCTACCTAAACTTTTAAAAGATAAATTTCTTGGTTTAAAACTGCGCTTTCGATAGTTTAAACGACTATTAAGTTTGTATTAGTTGTTAAAACTATTTATAATTATCCAAAACACGGATAAGTATCATGGATCTAAATGCAATTTACCCTCCGACTTTTCCTGAAAAATTTGAGAAAAGCCTTTTAATTGAAATGGAGAAGCTCTGCGATAAAAACATCGCTGCTAGGTGTATTCCCTTTACGCCGTTAGTTGTGGGGGTCCACACCCTCGGCTTGCTGGCAACTGTTGCTCAATGCTATGTTAAGGGAATAGCGAATGTTTTTGGTGCGCTTTATTTTGATAGATGTAATTTTAAGTGGGGAATCAAGATACTCACTGTCGAGGTGCTGAAAGCGAGTTTAGAATTAATCGTTCTTCCTTTTGCTTATGTATGTCGTGCTGTGCAATGCCAATGGAAAATCCTATTTAATGGGCAGAAACACATAAAGGGACTAATTGATGGTTTGAAGGAAGAACAAGCATGACTTCTATCTACTCTACGGGCTATGCTCCAAGAAGAGAGCTGCAAAAAAACTTCTCAACAAAATCGCTATCATGGAGAAGAAGGATTGTCGCTTACTTAATGCCTCTTCCTCTATTAGCCCTTCGAATTGCAGCAAAGGCTGGGTCCCTTTTTGGTAAAAAAGGTAAGCATTTTTCAGAAAAGATCATCCATTTTGCCGAAAAATTGCACGTCATCTATATTACACACCCTCTATCGCCTTCTTGGGCAGACTCGAGTCTGATTTGCCGCGCGAAAAATGTTGCCACTAAAGGATGTATATGGCGTGAAGAGGATATAAGAAAGGCAGAGGAGTTGATTGCTGCTATTCCAAATGAAAAAGATTTTGATGATGAGTTGATAGAGCAATTAAAAACCTCTGAACCCACAGGAGCTTTTAGAAATGGAATTTGCCTTGGAGCATCTTTATTTGTCATTAAAGAGCTTATGAAAAAAAGTTTGAATACAGAAGAAAAACTTATCCACTATTTTCAGCAATTTGAGGAAGGTTTTCCGGCAGAAGCCTCAGGAATACAAGCTGTCTTTAATAGATTGAAAATTAAAAAAAATTCTCAGAAATTTAAAAATGAAAAAGCTTATGAAGCAGAGCGCAATGAAGCTATTAAGAATGAATGCTTTTTAGAGTTAGAGCGTGCAAGACAAAATTCAGCGAGCCTTTCAACTTTTGAGGAAATAGGTAAAAAAGTTGTGTTAAGATGCAAATTTTCAATTCAGGAAAGAAAGTATAAGATACAAGCAAGTAGATTCGCTATTATCGCTTCAACGATTGGCTTACAACTACAGTATGATCCTGAGAGGGTTGAGAATTTCATTTTATTTGGAAAACTTGAAGAAGATGAGGTGAGAAAAAAATTTAATCTCCTTAAGAAGGGTAATTATCAGCTTGTTCTGCCAGGTAAAGAGAATCATTCTATTGTTTACATTAAAAGAGCGTTTGGTTCCTATCTGTTTGATCCAAATGTGGGACTAATAAAATGCAATGAGAAGGATCCTTCAGATAGGCTAGGTGCTTTGCTAGAAAAACACTACTCTAAAAGCAAAAAGTTCGAGACTTTGCGAATATTTAAATATAGGTTCAAAGGTTAAAGTTTTCGTTTTTTAGAATTTTAATAGCTTATGAAATGTGAAATCAATTGCGCACTAAAGCAATTCTTAGCTTCTTGATAGCTTTAGCTGCGCCCACTGACTGCCAAAATTTTAACTGGTTTTGAAAGGCTCTTTACCTATTCCAAGTGGAGAAAATAGCGAAGAAAGTGATGTTTGGCTCAACTTCATGTAAGTTTTTAGTCTAAGAAGTGCTTACGCATTATCGCATTTAATTATTTGTATTAAAACTAATTTAAAGGTAAAATTTATCCCCTTAATAAGTTTTAAGACAGGCGAAATATGAAAAGATGCGACTTAATATTTTCAATGACACTTATGAAAAAATTATTATTTGTATTTATTGCCTTGAGTCAATTTTTTACAAGCCTAAGTGCTCTAATCCTAGAAGCTCCAAATTTGGACTTATTGGAAAAAGAGCTTGAGAAGGTTGATCAACAAAGTTTTGTCTTATTTGATGTTGATGAAACATTAATCGTCCCTAAAGATCTTATCTTAAATCCTTACGTAAGAGAAACCTGGAATAATTACGCCAGAGAGACGATAGAGAATCCCAGCATTATTCCTTTAGGAAAAGATGGCGATGAATACTTTTTTGGACAGGTTTTATCTAAAATTGAATATGAAGTCGTCGATCCTAAAGTTGTAGAAATCATCCATTCTTTGCAAAAACGTCAAATCAAAACGATTGCCTTCACAAAAATGAGGACTGGATCTTTAGGAATCATTCCTTCAATGGAGGATTGGCGCATCGAGCACCTTAAAAAACACTCTTTTGATTTTAGCTCCTCATTTCCTCAAATTCAGGAAGTAAGGATTGATGTTTTAGAATCAGGTGGAAGATCTTCTCACTTTAAGCACGGGTTGCTCTGTGCAAATAGGCAGGAAAAAGGACCAGTGCTCATGGCATTTCTTGCCAAAATCAAATGGAAGCCTGCAAAAGTTCTCTTCATCGACAATCAATTAGACTACCTTAAGTCGGTAGAGACTGCTCTCGAAGGAACTGGAATTGAGTTCATTGGTTTTCACTATACGGAGGTAGAGAGACGTCCTCGCAGCATTAACGAAAATTTAGCTAGATTCCAGCTTATACATCTTGCTAAAACAGGGGAATGGCTCAGAGATTGTGAAGCGTTGCAGCTCATGGAATCATCTCTATAAAATTCCACAGAAAAAAGGTTATTAGCCCTCACATGTGCGTTTTTAATGAGGGGGGAAATCGATAATTGGATCATGATCAGAGCTTAAGTTCATACCCTAAGAAGAGCGATCTATAAGCCAATATCTCATAGTAGGAAGTTTTTTAGAAACATCCTTTAGCCATTTACTTGCTGATTCTGGATTTTCAAAAAGTAGGGCTGACGTGGCTAAGCCATCGGCCAGCACACAGTTTGGAGCTACGATGCTTGCACTAGCAATACTATGAGGATGTATTTCTAATGGGCGCAGAGTCAAGGGATTCATCACATGAAAATAGCGAGTGGGAAGGCCTTCAGGGGATAAACAGTCCCAAAATTGTTCATAATCGCCACTTGTGGCGATTGCTTGGTTCTTAAGAGGAATGATAGCTAGCGCATTTTGAGGATTGCTGTCACCAAGTTGACTGATAAAAACTCTCCATGGTCTCTGAGATGGATGTTCTCCTAATGCTCTAATTTCACCGCCCCACTCTACATAGAGGTGGCGAAGTCCCTCATGGGAAAGCCTTTCAATGATAAGGTCAACAAGTAGTCCTTTGGCAATACTGCAAAGATCAATGCTTGTTTCATCGTGTTCTTTCCAGAAGATACCCTGATCAAAATGAATCTTAGTCCAGCCGATGGTAGGTTTAATGGCTTCAATTTCGGCAAAAGTTGGGGATTTTCCTTGACGAAGGGAGTTTTTCCATAGCTTTTGAATAGGCTCTATTGTCGGATCAAAGCGACCTTCCGTTAATTGGTAGAGTTGATCAGCAATAAAGAATAGAGACATGAGTTCTGGAGATATAGCTCTTTTTTCAAAAGCCTTAAGCTGATTTAATTTTGAAAGCTCAGAATGGGGATTCCATTTGTTATGTATAGTATTAATTTCGTCAAAGCTTGCTGCAATGATTTCTTGAACTTTAGAAAGAGCTTTCTCTGTCAGGGCATCGCCAATCAAGATTTTGTAATCGATCGTCATCTCTGTTCCACTAAAAAGCATTAAAACCGCGTTAGACGGAGATTGACAAGCAGAGAAGCAGAAAACAAAAAGAAATAAAAGCCTCATGCTTGATGCTGTTTATAGCTTTTTAAGGTATTTGAAAGGAGCATGGCAATCGTCATGGGGCCGATGCCTCCGGGGACTGGCGTAATATAAGAACAATGATTGACGAGGTTTTCAAAGTCAGCATCTCCAACAAGACGGAACCCCGATTTTTTAGAAGGATCTTCTATCCGATTGATGCCGACATCAATCACTACAGCGCCTGGCTTGACCATCTCTTTTTTGAGAAAAAGTGGTTTGCCAATCGCGATGATGACGATATCACACGTTTTACAAATCGCTGATAAGTTTTCAGATTGGCTATGCAAAATAGTGACCGTAGCATTAGCTTGAGGGTTAGATTGCATTAGGAGAGAAGCCATCGGTTTACCAACAATATTACTTCGCCCAATAATAGCAACATGCTTTCCTGCAACTTCAATGCCAAGCTTAGCAAGAAGAACCTGAATGCCTAAAGGAGTGCAAGGAGAAAAGCCATCTGTGTCGCCAATCAGAAGTTTACCGACATTAAAAGGGTGAAAACCATCGACATCTTTTTCTGGAAGAATGGCTTGGAGAATGGTTGACGAGTTAATATTTTTAGGCAAGGGAAGTTGCACAAGAATGCCGTCGACATTGTTATCTTGGTTAAGAGACTCAATTTGTTCTAGGAGATCTTTTTCAGAAATAGGGATTGGCAGTAAAATTTTTCTTGATTGGATGCCTGCTTTTTCGCAAGCTTCTGTTTTACGCTTCACATAGATTTCTGAAGCGGGATGGCTCCCAACGAGAATGACAGCTAGGCAGGGTTTTCTTCCTGAAAAAGAAGCGATCTCTTTTGCGATTTCGTCTTGGATTTGTGCGGCAATGCGTTTGCCATCAATAATCATTAGCGTCTCTGAATGGATTTTCCACTATCTAAATCATAGCCTATTTTTGAGAAAACCTAAAAGAGGATTGCTGAAAAAAGTATGAATCCTATCAAATAAACCTAACAATAAGAGAGATAGTTCATGCTGCATAGATTTTTCTCATTCACCTTATGCTTGATAAGCCTTTGCTTTATTAGTTGGAATGCGGCCCCTCGTTGCTTTTACGAGCTGCAGATGACATTCTTTGAAAAAGAATATGTGATGGAGGCCTTAGATATTTACAATCCTGCCAATATCTACCAAAGTCAGTGGGCTTTAATTTATATCGATCTGACGCGCGCTCGAAATGATATTCCTCATCAAATTAAAGAAAATGCGAAAAAAATGCACCCAAACCCTTTGCAACATCCTTTTCAAAGTGACAAGGCAAAAGAACTTTTTTTAAAAACCCTCTATGAAGTATTTGCAAAAGTGATTCGCAGGCATGCCAATGTGAACGATGAAGCTATCCAGGGGATGTTCAACTACATCATCGAAAGGCAATCAAAAAAATTGGAGGCCTGCTTTGAGCAAAAAAATCGGTCACAACATAGGAATAATCGCATTAACAACGTAGAAAATTAATAGGTAAATTCGGTAAGTTCTTATTCAAATGATTCTAAGTCGTTTCCCCTTGTTAAGGGTACCGCAAAATCGAAAATGATAATTGACGAGTTCCTTTTTGCGAAGTTTTAAAGTTTTTATTAATCTGGAGGAATTGTGAAAAAGCTAACTGTATTAAATTGTTTGGCTGTTGGGGTGTTTTGTTTGGGCGTTTTTGGAATTGCCGAACTCCCTGCAGTGGCTTCCCCTATTGAAGAATGTTCTAAAGAGTTACTCCTAGCTTACTTTCCGGAAACTTTTGTGAGTGAAACATTAAAAAAATTTAACGTGCCATCCGAAAAATGGGATGATATTACAAAGGGATTAAGCGAAAAAGACAAAGAAGTCATTAAAGTGGTTGAGGAAAAAGCTACGCAGATGAGTCCCAACCCATTAAAGGATCCTCAACAAAGACAAGCAGCTGTTAAGCTCTTTAGAGAAACTTTATTGCAGATTTTTGGCGATGTCATGCGCGCTAACGGAATCTCCGATGACAAGCAGATCCAGTCTATGCTTGACGATATTCAACAGCAAAAAGCAAAACGCTTTTCTGAATGCATGGAAAAGAATAGACCAGGGAAAATATTAAGTGATGACATAAATGAGGAAGAGAAAGCTTAAGAAGCGATCTTTCAAAAGGCTTGAAGGGGAGCATAGCTTCTCTTCAAAGACCTTCCTCTCTTTGTTTTCTAAGGGAATCGAAGTAGTTTTTCCTTTTTAGCATTTCTCTTTCGAAACCTCTATTAACGGGTTGGTAAAGATCGAGTCTCCCGACTTCCTCGGGAAAGTAATTCTGACCCGAAAACGCTTCTTGAGAATCATGGTCATATTGATAGTTTTTGCCATAGCCAAGTTGTTTCATCATCGTGGTCGGTGCGTTGAGGATAATTTTTGGGGGAGTAGCCTGCGTTGTTTGCCTAGCAATCTCGCGCGCTTGGTTATAGGCTTTATAAATGGCATTGCTCTTAGGTGCTAACGCCAAATAGACAGCAATTTCTGCTAGAGCAAGCTCCCCTTCTGGCGATCCTAAAGTTTCATAGGTGTTTTTAGCCGCAATCGCTAAGGTTAAGGCTTGTGGGTCTGCAAGCCCTATATCTTCAGTTGCCATGCGAATCAAACGTCTAGCAAGAAACAGGGGGTCTTCTCCTCCTTCAAGCATACGAGCTAACCAATAAAGTGCTGCGTCAGGATCAGATCCACGAACCGACTTGTGCAATGCCGAGATGAAATTATAATGTTGATCCTTGGCTTTGTCGTAAAGAGCAGACTTCTTTTGTAAAAGGTCAGCAATGGCATCTTTATCTAGCGTTCTGTTAGTTTCCTGCTGAAGGTTTTCGATGAGGTTCATGAGATAGCGCCCATCACCTTGTGCGAGGGAGATGATGAGCTTTCTGGCCTCTGGTGTTAAGGAAAATTTGTTAAGGCGCTCTTCTGCGCGTAGGAGAAGTTTTTCTAAAGCCTCTTCATTTAGAGGATTGAGGGCAAGGACCCGTATTCGTGAAAGAAGTGCTCCGTTAAGATAAAAAGAGGGATTTTCTGCTGTAGCTCCTACCAAAATAATCGTGCCATCTTCGATAAGTGGCAAGAGGGCATCTTGCTGTGCGCGGTTAAAGCGATGAATTTCATCGATAAAGATCATGAGGTTCTGGCCAAAAAGCGGGGAGTCGAGAGTTTCTTTGATCAGCTTTTTTAAATCAGCGACGGTATGAAAGACTCCACTCAAAGAGGCAAAACGCAAATTAAATTCTTTAGCGTATAAGCGGGCAATAGAAGTTTTTCCACTTCCAGGAGGGCCAAATAAAAGAATGGAGAGAGGATTTTTTTGCTGAATGGTGCGAGTGATGAAGCCTTTGGGGCCGACAATATGGTCTTGTCCCACAATTTCCTGAAGAGTTGTGGCTCTTAGTTGCTCAGCCAAGGGAACAATTTTCATAAATACTTGAGCGTTAGTAAAAGTAATCTTTTCCTTTTTTTATTGGCTTACCGAAAATCAACTTAGGAATGCTGACAAAGATAAAAGCGTAGAGGGCATCTAAAAAAGGAAGTAGTAGGAGATCGATCATAACAAATTCCGGCGAAATTGTAACTCCTTTTTCAAAAATGATTAGGAAGAGAAGTTGAATAACAGAATTGACAATCGAATAGAGAAAAGTAAGGCCCGGTAGTGTGGAGAGGCTGTCCTCAAAGAAATTCCTACGTTGAGAGTAGAGTAGAGCGCTTGATAAGGAGTAGCTAACAGCATGGATGCCAAAACGTACATGCGCCGAAAATAAGTCTAGTATCAAACCGCAAAGGCAAGAAAACAAAAGTGTTGTTGCATATGTCTTTACATAAAAAAGCCGCACGATAAAGGGGATAAAGTAGAGAAGCTTTAAATGGGGGAACAGGATAGGCGAAAATAATGTAAGAATAAAGGCTATAGTAAATAAAAGAAAAAGTTCTCCGTTTTCACTGACGTGTAGGGTAAACGTATTTCTTTTTCTACTCATGATTTAGTTGAAGAAATGGGCTTTTAATAGGCACCACGAGTAAAGAGCATAGCGGGAATTGTTTTCATAATGAGCTTGAGATCTAACATCATGGACTGTTTTCCAATGTACTCTTCATCCATCGCAAGTCGTTCATCATAAGAAGTATTGCTCCTTCCTGAAACTTGCCAAATACCCGTTAATCCTGGACGAACAGAGAGAATTAGGGGGGCACGGTTTCCGAGAAATCTTTGGACTTCAGCTTTAACAACAGGTCTTGGGCCTACAACGCTTAAATCTCCCATTAAAACATTCCAAAACTGCGGGAGTTCATCAAGAGAGGTTTTCCTTAAAAAGGCGCCAACGGGCGTTACTCTTGGATCATTTTTTAATTTATGCTGGCGATTCCATTCTTCTTTTAAAGAAGTGTCTTTAGCGAGAATCTCTTTTAAGCGCTGATCTGCATCTTGAAACATTGTGCGGAATTTGTAACAGCGAAATGTCTTTCCTCCCCGGCCGACCCTTTCATGTGAGTAGATCAATTTCCCCTTAGAGGAGAAGCGCACTAGCAAAGCGACTGTTAGGAATAGGGGGAACCCTGCAATCAAAGCAAAAAGGCTAAAGGCAATATCGAAGCTGCGTTTAAATGGGTAATGTTTAACGGGATAGCGATCTTCATGGGAAAAAGTGAATGGAATTGCATTCATAACTAATTGTGAAGGCTCTTTTGACATTGAAAAATTTAAAATCCTTTTTAATTGCTAAACTTAATCATATACGAATATCGACTTTTTAAATTTTGCGCAATCAAATTTTGCGCATGACAAGTAACTGAGAAAAGTCATTTAAGATACTATCTTCAAGCTTGAGTTGGCGTAAAATTTCAGTAGAAGCTTCTAAATGTTGCCTGGCTAATTTTTGCGATGCCTCAACACCTAGTAAAGTCACATAAGTTGTTTTGCCATTAAGTTGGTCAGAAGATTCTTTTTTGCCATGCTTGATTTCACTATTGGTGACATCAATAACGTCATCAATGATTTGGAATGCTAAACCAATTTCCTCTCCAAAGTGGCATAACTCTTTTTGGACATGCTCATCAGCAGATGCTGCAATAGCTCCGCATTCTAATGCCGCCGCGATAAGCTTTCCTGTTTTTTTAGAATGGATGTTTTTTAAGCTGCTCAGCTCAATCGATTGACGCTCTGCTTCGATATCTAAAATTTGGCCAGCAATCATTCCTGAGCCACCTGCCTTACTAGAGAGGCCTTGGATCATTTTCATTTTTTGTGTTGCATTTAGATGTGGATCTGAAGCTAAAACATAAAATGCATGAGTTAAAAGAAAATCTCCTGCTAAGGTTGCAATGCCTTCACTATATTCTTTATGCAAAGATGGCTTGCCACGTCTAAAATCATCATCGTCCATGCAAGGCAGATCGTCATGTATAAGAGAATAGGTATGGATCATTTCTATAGCGCAGGCGGGTGTTAATGCTAGCTGCCAATCGGCCCCAAGCGCGTCGACTGTGGCTAGTGTTAATAAAGGTCTGATTCTCTTTCCTCCACCGAGAAGCGAGTAGCGAGCCGCCTGCGATAAAATACGGTGAGCGGTGCTTTCTTCCGGAACTAGCGAGGCTAATTTAGCCTCAATATGGGGAAGGCGTTCCTTAATATATGTTTGAATCATTGCGATGCCGTTTGGTGAAGGGAGTTTGCAAGGAAGTCGGGTTTGCCAATGCTTATATAATCAAAGCCTTTTTCTGCCATTGTTTGCGGCAAATATTGATTACGGCCATCAAAAAAAGCGTTGCCTCTCATCCGTTCGTGGAGTTTTTCACAATCTAGAAAGCGAAATTGCTTCCATTCAGTCATCAAGACCAGGGCATCGGCATTTTCTACGGCAGAGTAGGCATCGCCAGCATAGTTGATTGTTTCTAAATCGGAGAGCTCTTTTTTTACATTTTCCATGGCTACAGGATCATAGACTGTGATATGTGCTCCCAGCTGTGTCAGCTTTCTAATCAAAACAAGTGAGGGGGCCTCTCGGATATCATCGGTATCTGGTTTGAAAGCTAGTCCCAATAGGGCAATTTTTTTCTCCTTGACACCTCCCTTATTTGCAAAGTAGGTCTCAATTTTTTGTCCCATGACCATTTTTTGTTTTTCGTTTACCCACTCGACTGCATCTAGTAAGGGCGTCTGTACACCAAGAGCATTCGCATGAGATTTCAAAGCGCGCACATCTTTGGGTAAACAGGATCCTCCAAAGCCAGCACCAGCGTAGAGAAAGCTATACCCAATACGAGGATCGGATCCCATGCCAATCCTTACTTTACTGATATCAGCACCTGTTTTTTCACAAAACGCGGCCAATTCATTCATCAAGGAAATACGGGTTGCAAGCATAATATTGGAGGCATATTTTGTCATTTCAGCAGAAAGGCAGTCCATAAAAAGAATCCTTTCATGGCTAAGCATGAATGAGGCGTAGATCTCTTTCATGATTTTTGCTGCTTTATCACTATCGGTTCCAATAATGACTCGGTCGGGTCGCATAAAATCTTCAACAGCGCATCCTTCTTTTAAAAATTCAGGATTTGAGACAACATCGAAAGGCACTTTTTTCCCTTTCGAAGATAAAACTTTTTCCACCTCGGCTTTCAAAATCGCTGTTGTTCCCACGGGCACTGTCGATTTTGTAACAATCACTAAGTGATTTTCCATGTTTTCTGCAATGCTATGAATAACTTCTTTAACTCTTGTTAGGTTGGCTTGCCCATCATGTCCTGTCGGGGTATCGACAGCAATAAAGCAAACTGATGCGGATTTGACTTCTTGATAATCCGTAGTAAAGGCAAGCCTTCCTGCATCTTTATTGCGCTTGACAAGCTCGGCAAGTCCGGGTTCATAGATGGGGATTTCTCCTCTTTTCAATGCCTCAATTTTTTTTTTATTAATGTCTAGGCAAACAACAGAATGACCCATTTCGGCAAATCCTGCTCCTGCAACTAATCCTACATACCCTGTTCCAATGACTAATAAATGCATAAGAAGCTCCAAAAACAGAAAATTTTAGTATAAAAATGGTTAATCAACAATGTTTTTACAATCTTGTGCAAGGCACGTAGCTAGAGTATTTCTTTCGATCAGGGCGCTTCATGCCGACAAAGAAATAAAAAGCGATGCGATCATCCTCTTCTTTATGCTGGTATGAAGCTTTCACATTCCACGATGATCGAAGAGTACCTAGAAAATCGATTTCAAACTCAGTATAAGATTTTTCATATCTTCTATTCCATCCATGACGCATTTCCAGCTCAACAGCCCAATTGGGATGGATTTGGTAAAAAAGATGCATCAAGAGGGTGTCGCGGCGATCGGAAAGCGGGGATTGCAGTAGAGCGCTGCTTTTACGAAAAGACTCTAAAATAAAATTCGTTTTATCAGCTTTCCTCCAAGCATAGGAACTGCGGTGGCGGTATTCCCCAGCAATGGCAAAGGTGTCTGAAACTGTCCATTCTGTTCGAAAATTGAAGTGATCGAGGAGGTTATGTTGGCAATCCCATCCTGTTTGAATGCTGTGAGCAAGTGTGGGTAAGCTTTGGTAATTTACGTCAGCATAAACTCTAGGAATTGCTGTTTGAATCGTTTTCGTATCGAAGAAAATATTTGTATAGAATTCTGCGCGTAAAGGTCTTGAAAGAAGCCCTTTGTAACCTCTAAAGTAGAGTTCTTGAACGGTTCCCACCCGCATCATATCTAAGCGGTACCAGCCATCTTCAATGTTGAAGATATAGTGATCATCTGGGTTGATTGTCGGGTAGGTGATGTATTCATAACGCAAGTAGGGCTTAATCACGTGCTTGCAATGGTTGTAAAAGCGGTGTATATAGGCATTCGCTTCAATTTGAAACTTGCCAAGAGCCAGCCAGCGCTCGTTTCCTTCTCTTGGATTGCCGTAAAAAATACCGACAAATCCAGCACCTGGGGTAACTTGAAATGGTGAGAGTGAGAAGGGTCGAAAAAAATCTTGATTTATCTCTATGCGTGGTGAATGGTAGTCCTCTACATTCCTCAAATTGTTGGCATAGGTAAAATCTAAGAAAGAGCCTGAGAAAAATGTCTGTCCGATGACGCCTGTTGGGCCGATCACATAGGGTTTAAGAGAAGTATCAAAAGTAGGTAGCTCTTGATTGACCGTTTGGAATCGATTTACACGTACCTTTGTTAAGAAATGAGAGATAAAGTAGTCGTTTTGCTTGCGTAGCAAAAGTTGCGTACGTCCTGCTGTATCTAGTTCTAAGCCACGGTCATTATAATCTGTTGACATATCCTTATCGCTGAGTTTATCCCAGGTAAGGTCCAATGAAACGGAATCATCCCAATAGCGATTACTATAGATCCCTTGAAAACGGTAGCGATGCTTTTCATGTTTGTTGATGACAGAGTTATCTTTTGCCCAGTAATTAATTGTTTGGAAAACTTCTCTTTCATCGCGTGAGTGGTATTCAGTTTCTAAGCCAGCCCCCCAGCCCCTTTTTAGACGGTAGTCA
Organism: Chlamydiales bacterium STE3; assembly: GCA_011125455.1. Lineage (NCBI taxonomy): Bacteria > Pseudomonadati > Chlamydiota > Chlamydiia > Chlamydiales > Chlamydiales bacterium STE3. Next base: position 12,719 of record VKHO01000056.1, read on the forward strand.
ATTCTGGCAAAAGCTTTAAATCTCTCCCAGGAGAAAATCTCATAGATCATACTCGCTCTCGATCCTTGTTTTCCGCCCCATTTAAAACTGTAGCGCACGGGAGAGTCAAAAATGCTATTGAGATTTAATTTAAAAGAAGGGAGCCAAAAAAGAGGCATTTGCAAAACGCGAAATTGCACATTGCGGGCGGATAAAAGTTGTTGATTGCATAAATTGGCTTCATCAGCACTGATTTCCCACTCGACACACGTGCTTTCCGAAGTTGTGATAAACCCATCATAGATGGTAAAGCTGTCGTCCTTATGTAACAAAATCTTTTTTCCACCGAAAAACCAAGGTTCGACACTTGTCCGTGCATTATACAAAACGCCCGTTTGCGTCGTGAAGTCATAGCTGAGGGAAGCACCCACAAACACATACTCGCCAAATTCAACGATAAGGTCTTGTGAAGCTTCAATGGAATGATTCAGTACACCGTCTTCTTCCTTTCTTATGTATTGAATATTCCGTGCTTGAATTCTTAAAGAGGGGGGAGCTGTGATAAGCCCACCTTCGGTGGTAGAAAGAACTTGGTCTTCAAATAAGGGGTTGCGCAAATCGACTGTCACTTTAAATGAGTCAGTAGCCGGTGGAATAGACTCTTCTGCATGAGCAAAGCAGAAAAAAAAGCAGCATAAACTGAGGTGAATTAACCAAAACATAGAAGGCTATCGTTATAAAGCATGTGAGTTTAGCAGATTTGGTATAATAACAAAATGTAAGACAATAGGATAAAAATTTAGCTTATTCAAAAAATGGTAAGAAGGGTTTGAAGTGTGAGGATTTGCAGACAAGAAATAGGAGATTTAAACAGTTTCTAACATTTTATGCGAACCAATAAAAAACTCCGCTTGCTGTCGGCAATGGATACAAAATTCATTACCAATGGATCAGCTAAACATATAGTGCTATCTAAAAGTTTGGATTGGCTTTTCTGACATAAAAGGGCCCACTTTACAGTTTTTATTCTACGTTATATGTCTTAACTGCAGCTGAGCGACTATCAAAAAAGCCTTATATATGCACAATTTATAATGCCAGAGCAGTGGGGGCTAATTTTTGAGGGGCCTTTAACATAAAGTGATTAGCAGAGGAGAAGAAGCTTTTTTCCCGTTAAGCATTCTTAGAGGTTGAGAGCTATGTCGTCGAATTTTTAAGGTTAGCGCCACGGCTTCTACAATTAATTAACGAATTATTGAAAGATTAGCCGGAAGGTCCGAACCCATTATAACAAGCAGCGGAGCCATGCCGGCGGTAAAGAAAATCAACAAAGGTATAACGTGTCTTGCAATGTATATCGAGCGCAAGCGTAAATCTACTGAATATCTAATTAGGAAACTCCCCGAAGGCTTAAAAAGACATCTCGTATGCATAGGAGTTTTTTTGTACTATGAAGTCATTTTTTAGAAGCAGCACCCACCTGGCCCACTCGAAAAAAAGGAGCCATATTGAAAGAATTTAATAATATTCTTAGATAAAGGCGCTTAAAGTTTATTTAGAAACCCTTTTTTCTCAAAAAAATTTTGCTGGGATTGTCAAATATTTTATTTGCCACTCCAATCGGCTTATACTACCCAGCTTTGGGTGCAATTTTATTTGCTGTTATCGTTTTCATTTTCTCAGTAGTTTTTCTTTTAAGTTTATAAGCTCCCCTTGCCTACGCATTTCTTCAAAGGCTTTATGGGGGTCGTTGACTTTATTGGGGTCGTTGTTTCGCCAAATAACAGCAAGTTCAGCAACTTTCTTGATTAAATCTTCAACTTTTTTTTCGGGCCTTTCTAATTGATCCTTTAAATCTTGTTTACTTAGCTGTGAAGAATTATTTTTAATTTTTTCTTCGATTAATTCTAAGATTTCTCGATTAGTGATTTTGGGAAAATCTACTTTCCCTTCATCTCGTCCTTCTAAAAGAACCTTTCTTTTTTGAGAGTCAAGGATCTTCCAACTTGATTGATTGTTTTTGTCGGGACGGTTGAATACAATTTGATCAAGTTCTATTCTCTGTAAAGCTTCCAATAAGATACGGTTTATTGGAGAAACTTCCGCTTGTTGATATCTGGCAATTTGTTGTTTTTTTATTTCCTTTCTTAGCTCAGGAAGCTTTTTATCCAACAAACTTTTATGCAATTCAGTGAAGGCTTGCTTAATAGTAGTATTATGATCTTGGAAATCCTGACGCGAAACTTCTTTATCGGCATCTGCAATAAACCGTTGAAGCTCAATTAAAGTTTCATTTTCCCATTCCAAATCTAATGAGTCCCCACTCAACACATGTTTAGGACCTAGTTGATAGTCCTTTAGGCTCTTCTCAATTTCGGAGGTGATTTTTTTAAAAACTCGCTCTTTGTTATGTTGATAATGGTAGATACCATAATAAATACCAAAAGTAGCAATGCTTAATGCGATCATTTTGAAGCGACTAGGCTTTTCATCAGCAGTTAAATTAGTAGAAATGACTTTACCTTCTTTTGCTTCCTTTACTATTTTCCCTAGTTTTCTTCCTAAATCATCTATTGGATCCATAAATGCTCCAAAATTTTGTTTGTTTACTATTTCACCATTTTAAATTCATTTTATTAATAATTTGTTAAATAGATAATAAATTTTATTAAATAATATTTTTTTTAAGAAAGTTTACATATAAGAGCAATTACACTTTGAAGCTTAGAAAATCCCTCAGCTCCTTTAGCCAAAAACTAATTTATCCAAAAAAACGGTCTGTCTGAAAAATAGCAACAATCCAAGGACCCGCAGACTCTTTTTAGGAAAACCACCCATGTGTTCTGAACTTGTTATCGATTGTATGCAAAAAGTCCGTTTTTATTTGCTGCAATCTTTCCTGTCTATCCTGAGCACGGAGCGGATTTTCATTCTTCAAGATAAGTGCGAGGTTAGAAATTCTATCGATAACCTCTTCTACCTGTTTTTTATCAGATTCCGCCACTTCCTCTAAACTTGCCCTGGCTAATTTTTTATCATTATCTACGATAATTTCTTGGATTATAGAACAAATTTCTCTATTAGAAATTTTAGGGAGATCCTTAGTTCCACTAAGTGTAATTTGAGTGGTATATTTTTCAGGAGTTGCTAAGGTTATTTCCCATTCAATTTTCTTTGCTTCAAAATTAACACGCATAGAAATTTGATTAGGTTTTAAAGTTTTCAACCTCGCTAGTACAACATTTTCTTCAACAGTACGCGCTGGCTTGCTCTCAAATTCCGCAATTACGTCCTTTAATATTTCTTTGCTACCTTTTGCTTTGTTAAACTTTTGATTTAACAGTTTTTTATATAAATCAGTAGCAAGTTCGTAATAACTACTTTCTTTGGTAAAAAATTTTGTGCTAAAAATTTGCCTTCACTCTCTTTTCTGAGAGGGAATCTAAAAAGCTTTTTAAATCCTGGTTTTCATGTTTAAGCATTTCCTTTTCTTGATCAGATAAGTTTGAAGACCTAATTGATAATCTATTTTAATCGCATTAATCTTAGCTGTAATCTATCTAAAAACTCGTTCTGAATTATGACGATATTGATATATAGGGTAATAGATACCTAAAGCTATAACGCTTAAAGCGATCATTTTGAAACGATCCCGAGGAGTATCTACCTCTAAATCTATTGAATCAATTGATTCTGTCCTAAATTCTCATTTTTTTAGTTCCTTCTTTAAGAGGACAATTTTTTATCTAAATTTCTTAGAGGCTACATAATAGCTCCTTTAAATTTAAAAAAAGAATTAATTACAAGTTTTAAATTTGTTGTAATCAATTTTTTGCAATAAATATTAATTAGGTTTTAAGCAAAAATTTTTTGCCTTAAAAAATTGGCTTTGTATATAGTTTAACGCAATTTTAATTGGAGAGAGTTTACATGAACATACATGATAAGGTGTCTAAAGCGTTGAACTACCTTATAGAACCAAAAAAATTTCAGAGTTTAAGTAGTGGAAGAAAGTTTGTTGTTGGCGGTGTGACGGCCTTGACTGCTCTTACTGGCATTGGTATTTTAGCCCTTCCTTTTGTTTGGAAAGGTATGGTGGTACTTCTTTTTAGAAAAATAACAGAGACTGCAGATCCAAAAGTAGCAGAACTTGGTAATAGTATTCTCAACTCTTCTTCAAGGGTTTTAGATAGTAGTAAAACTGCTAATGTGTCTTCGAAAGAGAAATTGTCTGAAGAAAATAGAGAAGAAAGGCCTTATCAGGAAGATACCAAACCAAAGTTGAGTGATGCATCTCCAGAGGATGTAGGTAGTAGTGAAGCTGCTACTCTACCTTCGCAAGATGGTGAATGGCCTGAGGAAAGTAGAATAGAAGAATCTTCTCAGAAAGATACCGAAGAAGGTTGGAACCCTTTTTCTTCAGAAGATGTAGGTAGTGGCGAAGCTGCTAATATGTCCTCGAAAGAGAAATTGTCTGAAGAAAAGAGAATAGAGAAATCTTCTCAGAAAGATACCGAAGAAGGTTGGAACCCTTTTTCTTCAGAGGATGTAGATAGTAGTAAAGCTGCTAATATATCTTTAAAAGAGAAATTATTTGAAGAAAGGAGAGGGGAAGAATCTTCTCAGAAAGATACCGAAGATGAGTGGAACCCTTCTTCTTCAGAGCATGTTGAGAGTGATGAAGTTGCAAGCCTATCTTCCCAAGAGGAATTGGGAGAACGAGGAGACGAGTCTTTTGAGGAATTAGAGGAAGATGTCGAATCAAAAGGGAATCCTTTTTCTTCAGAGGATATAGATGGGAGTACAGCTACTAACCTATTTCCGCAAGAGGAATGGCTTGCAGAAAATGGGATAAAGGAGTTTCTTCAGCAAGAAACTGTACAAGAATTAACACAACTTGAGTTGAATCGCCTCTTAAGTGCCAAGGAGAACTCCGAAATTGAAATCGGCCCACACAAATACTTAAAATTGAAAGTTGATCCAAATTCTAAAAAATCCGAAATTGTTTATATTCGAAAATCGATTGAGCACCCCGGCTATTGGGGATACTTAATACCTGATTGGGATCGTACATTTATTCAGTCTAAAGGTGTCTTTACCCTTAAACAGATCAAAGCAATGCTTAATCCTAAAAATGGCTTGGTAATAGCCTTTGCTTACACGAAGGTGCTTAAGACAGGTTTAGTTGTTTTCCAAAAAGACTCAGAATCGGATCAGTACATTATCTTCGATAAAGAGGGAAAACCCAAAATTTTTGATGAAAAGGCCTTGGTAGACCACATCTGGGAAACCAGATAAACAGTTTAATTTAATTTAATTACCGTGTCTTCAGCGATGGCAAAAACTTGATCATTCGCACTAGGCACAATTACATGTCCTCCTGCAAAGGAACTAAAAGCTGGCAGGAGGCATTGCTCTTTTTGCATCAAAAAACAAGGCAAACGCATATTCTGTCTTCTCTTTGAAATCAAAATTTTAGGATGGACATGGCCTGAAAAAGTGAAATAACCAGGGAAAGTGCAAGGAATATGGGAAAAGGCAAAAGGGGATTCGAGAAGAGCTTTTTCCGTAATCGCTAGTGGCCAATTTAGATGCTTTAATCCGCGGTCGTGATTCCCAAGGATTAGCTCAACAGGACAACAGCTCTTCTCTAGCCATTTGCCAATTAATGTGACGGTTGTTTCTGTGAGTCCGCTAGGGTGATGTAAAAAATCCCCAACAATAATACAACGCTGCGCTTGCTTGCTTGTTAAAAGTCTTTGTAAACGATCAAGATCTTGAATCATTAGCTGATCCGAAACTGCAATGCCAGCACGTCGGAACGTTGTGGTTTTGCCAAGATGCAGATCTGAGACGATAAGTGCTTTTTTCTCTTTCCAGAATAGGGCCTTCTCAGGAAGTAGTTCGATCTGTTGCCCTTCCAATGTAATTTCCATTACGTTTTCCAATCTAAAGTCATTTGTAAGATTCTTTCCCGTATGCTTTCTGAAGAAATTTGCCCTGATAGAGCTGAAGCAAAAAGAGGTAGCGCTAGAGGCGATAAGGTTTTCATTTCGCGGATGACAATTTTAGAATGTGCCAGACGCTCAAGCGTTGTTTTTAAACTTTCTATTTGAAAGTGTTCTTGCATCACTTCTGCAAAAGCTTGTTTTAATAAGAGGTGGTTAGGTTCATACTTCAGAAAAATATCAAAAAGCAATGAGCTGCTCATTTGGAGTTGACGGTGTGTCTTTTTTTTAGTGGGATATCCTGGAAAAATGAGTCCTCCAATGCGGGCGATATCCCTGAATTGGGTTTTAGCTAATTCATTAATATTCAAAGAATTATCTAAATCTTGCATGAGATTTTCTAGCGAAAACGCTTTTTTGACAATTTCCTCATCAATGGTAAATCGTTTTGAGGAAATCAACTCAAAGCCGTAGTCAGTCGTTGCAGTGTAGACGGTGGCTCGAAAAGAGGCCGTAAGGCGGTAGGCGACAAGGGTGGCTAATACTTCATGTATTAAAGAGCCTTCGAAGGGATAAAAGAAATAATGCCATCCTTCCTTTGTGCGGGCCACTTCTATTAAGCATTCGCCTTGCTTAGGTAAGGCGGAAATTTTTTTCTGCAGTTGGCAGATCTCTTCAAAAAGTTTTTCTTCCTGTTTGTGATGGAGTGGCGTTGCAGAAAAATGCTGAAAGATATCTCGAACGGCGCTTGCAAGAGAGGGGGAGAAGGGGAGTTTTGATCCTAGCCATATAGGCGCTCTGGCTTCTTTAGATCGAGAACGTCTAATCGTAGCTGAAAGGTTGTTTAACTGCACAAGTTCGTAGACTTTTCCTCCAAAAGAAAACGATTCCCGCGGTTTCAAAGAGGCTAAAAAGTGCTCTTCGATGCTTCCAACCGATTTGCCACTGAGCAGCTCAAGATGAACGTGGGTATCTGAACGAATTGTGCCAATATTCATGCGGTGCCTTAGAGCGATCGAACGATCTTTGACGGTGTAAACTCCCTCTTCGATTACTAGTTTATGAAAGTCAGGGTAAGCTTCTAAGCTTCCACCGTTGACTAAATGCTCCAGAATATCTTCAAACATAGAAACCGAAAGTGAAGAAAAAGCGTGAGTCTGCTTGGCTTCTTCAAAAGCGGCTTCTTTTGCAAAGCCTCCTCCAATAGCAAGAGTGACTAAATGTTGAAAAAGGACATCATAGCAGTTTGTTAAGGGGATTCTTTTTTCAATGGCCTGTGTTTGCAGTAACTCTTGCAGCGCTAAAATTTCAACGATTTCTAACGCATGGGAGGGAACTATTTGAATGTGACAGGGTTGCATCGGTTGATGTGAAGCGCGTCCAGCGCGTTGAATCAAACGTGCCAAGCTCTTACAGGAGCCAATCTGAATGACTTGATTTACAAGAGGGAAGTCCACACCTAAGTCTAGAGACGATGTGCAAACGACAATGTGTAAGGAACCGTCTTTAACGCCTTCTTCAACTTTAATACGCTGTTTTTTGTCGATAGAGCCGTGATGGATGGCGGTGATGGGCTCCCATTCGGATTTTGCACTCACAACAGCTTGGTACCAGCGTTCAGCTTGAGAGCGTGTATTGGTAAAAATGAGTGTCGTTTTTTGTGGGTCTAAGTTTACCACAACATTTTTTAGTAATGCTAACCCTGAATAGCCTGACCAAGGCATTTTCATAACAGAAGAAGGGAGGATGCTTTCTAAAATGACCGGTCTTGTGAGTTTTTCTTCAATGAGTGTCGCTTCATTGCCAATCAAAACCGTTGCAGCCTGTTTTAAGTTGCCGAGCGTGGCAGAAAGGCCCCATACGGAAAGTTGGGGAAGAAAAGACCGAAGATGAGCTAATCCCAATTCTAATAAAACGCCACGCTTTGTTCCCATTAGCTCATGCCATTCATCGACAATGATATATCTCAACTGACTAAAAAAAGTTTTATGTTCAGGATCTGATTGCAGGATAGATAAGCTTTCCGGTGTGGTGAGCATAACTTGAGGGACTTTTTTCTTTTGCCTGCTTTTTAAGTAAGAGCTTGTATCCCCAGTTCTGCTCTCAACAGTAATAGGAAAACCCATCTCTTCAATGGGCAATTTTAAAGCTTTTTCAATGTTGCGTGTTAAAGAGCGTAAAGGAGTGATATAAAGTATTTGAAGTCCTTTTTTTTGCTCCTTCTGAATAGCTGCTAAAGGCCCTAAGTAGGCTGCATAGGTTTTTCCTGATCCCGTAGGAACACAGATCAATCCACTTTTGCCAGCAAGGCTCTCTTCCCAAGCCTTTTTTTGAAATTCCCAAGGTTGCCATTTCTTTTGTTTAAACCACTCGTAGATAGGCTTGAGAGAAACATTCATAAGTATTTAACTTTCAGAAGGTGGTGGAGGGCTTCTAGAGGGTCTGCCATTGTAGGGGTTTTATCGTGCCTCCAGCGTTTAATCCGCGGAAATCTTAATGCTAATCCTGCCTTATGTCTTTTAGAGAGCTGGATATTTTCAAAGGCGATTTCAAAAACGAGTTCAGGTTTTACCTTGCGCACCGGGCCAAATTTTTCGAGAGTATTTGCTCGTATCCATTTGTCGACAGCTAGGATTTCTTCTTGCGTTAATCCAGAATAGGCCTTAGCAATTGGAACAAGCTCATTTCCTTCATTCCACACCCCGAAAGTGTAGTCCGTGTATAATCCAGATCTATAGCCTGAACCAGGTTGCGCGTAAATTAAAACGGCATCAATTGTCATACTATCGATTTTAAATTTCCACCAACTGCCTCTTTTGCGGCCGACTCCGTATGGGGAATCTTTCTTCTTCAAAATGAGGCCTTCTGTTTTGGTTTCATTCGCTTTTTCCCGCAATGCTTTTACTTCCTCCCACTCTTGAAAGTGGAGCATAGGGGAGATGCGCCAAAAAGGCATTCCTAAAAAGAAGGACTCATGTTCTTTAAGTAATAGCCTTCTTTCTAAATAAGGCAGTGATCTCACATCGTTGCCTAGCCATTGCAAAATATCGTAAATCATAAAAAAGACGGGATATTGCTCAATTAAAGACGCTGTAATTTTCTTGCGTCCCAATCGTTTTTGAAGATCGGCAAAGGGTCGCGGCCTCTCATTTTCAAGAACTAAAATTTCCCCATCTAAGATAAAAGAGGCCTTAGCTACTTGTTCATTGAATAATTCAGGAAAGCTATGTGTGATAAGCTCATTGCCCCTAGACCATATTGCCGGATGGCCCTCTTGATTTAGCAATTGCGCCCTTATCCCATCCCATTTCCATTCTGCCACCCATTCATCAGGCGAACCTAATTTTTCTAAAGACTTATCTAAAGGAGATGCCAAATAAAAGGGATAGGGTCTTAAGTGGAGAGGATCGTCTTTAATTTCATTGGTGGTTAAATTTTGAAAAAAGGTTAAAGAGGGCTCCCAATTCCCTGTGAGACGGAGATTTAAAAGAGTTTCAGGAAGGTCAAACGCTTTACTCAATCCTTTAATAGTAAGCAAAAAAGAAACCCCGATCCTAAAGGTTCCAGAAAGAATCTTGTTGGTGACAAATTTTTCAAAACTCGTTTGGGTTCGCCAAGTCTCTAAGATACTTTTTTTTTGCTCTTCTTCTGGTAAGGCTCTGAGAGGGAGAATATGTTTTTCTAGCCATTCTGCCAATGATTCCTCTCTTCTATTTTTGCTATTCTCCTGAGGAAGTAGCAAAGAAATCGACTCTGCAGAATCCCCAACGCGGCTTATGCATTCGTTAAATAGCCAACTTGGAATGTTGATTTCTTCTTGGCACCACAGTTTAAGCTTGGATGAGCTGATAAAGCGTTTAAAACGTTTGCCAGATAAAAAAAATAAGGCCCAAGCGCCATCAGCGGGAGGGCAATTTTTAAAATAGGCAGAGAGCTTATGAATTTTTTCATTGGTAGAGGTTGTCGCATCCAAATCTTCGATAAGAGTGAAGAGTGAATGCATGGTCAATCCTCCGTCTCTTCTTGGTGAAAACCGCTTAAGGGTATGGCTTTAATGCCTTCATTTTCAACCAGGTATCGACTAAAAACTTCTTTGTCGCCATGTGTCACCCAAACGGTTGTGGCTTTCGTCTCTTTGACGGTTCGAATGAGGCTTTCCCAATCAGCATGATCAGATAGAGCAAACCCCTTGTCAAATCCTCTTCTTCGCCTCGCACCGCGTACTTTCATCCAACCAGAGGCAAAACCTGTTTTAGCATTTTTGAATCGACGCATCCAAAGGGAGCGAAACCCAGATAAAGGAGCTAAAATTAAATCTTGAGAGAAATCTTTATCCTTCTCTGCTTGAGTCACAACATGGCAATTAGGCAATTTTACACCGCGTTTAGCATAGCATGCATTAATCGGGGCGATCGTTCCATGAATATAGATATCTTGATGAGTTAACTTATGAAGGAGGGAAAGTAGCCTTTGAGTTTTACCTAACGCATAGCAAAATAGTAAAGAGGGTTGATTTTCCTGGGCATTATTTTGCCACCAGGCATAGATTTCCTGAGCAATCTCTTCAGAAGATTGCCAATGGTAGATCGGAAGAGCAAACGTTGATTCAGTTACAAATAAATCGCATTCGACGGTTTCAAAAGGAGCGCAAGAGGGGTCGTAATCTCTTTTATAATCCCCAGAAACTACAGCGACCTTTGAACCTTCTTCAATCCGAATTTGCGAAGAACCTAATATATGTCCTGCGGGATGAAAAGAGACCCATACATTGCCGACCTTTATTTTTTTTCCATAAGGAATAGGAACAAACTCACCTTGGTTTCTTAAGCGGTATTCCATAATTTCCAAGCCATTCTCATTAAACCAGTAAGTTTTGCAGCCATAACGAGCATGGTCACCATGCGCATGAGTTACGAGCGCTAAGGGAACCGGTTTCCATGGATCGATATAAAAATCCCCTTTAGGACAGTATAACCCTTTTGCTGTCTGCTTTATAATCTCTGTCAATTCCAAATGCTCCAATATTTGGTTTTGATCATACATAGAAAAGAACAAAAAAGAGAAGTAAGATAGTCAGCTTTAGGGGATTCATCCTTGCAGAAAATAAAACTTTTTGTAGGATATGGATTTAGCAATAAAAACGATATGGAGAACATGGAAGTTAGCCGAGGTAGAGCCTTTCCCTATGGGACATTAAAAGAAAATAAAGGAGTCAACTTTGCCATCTATGCTCGAGATCCTCAAAAACTTTCCCTGTGTATTTTTGATGAACACAACCTCGAACAGCCAATCTTTGAAACGGAGCTAAATCCTGAAGAAAATAAGACGGGATACATTTGGCATGCGCATCTTACGGGATTGCCTGATGCTTTTGTTTATGCCTACCGTGTCCAACTTAAAGATCAAGAAGAGACACATCTTTTATTAGATCCTTATGCAAAAAATGTGACAAGCGATGAAAAGTGGCACGATGTGGTGAATGATACATCTAAGTACCACCCTCTTGCAAAAATTGCCGCGGATGGTTTTGATTGGGAAGGGGATAAGCCCCTTAATTTACCCATGCATGATTTAATTATTTATGAGATGCACGTGCGTGGCTATACGCGAGATCCCTCGAGTAGGGTGCAATTTCCAGGAACGTATAAGGGAATGATAGAAAAAATCCCTCATCTTCTTGAATTGGGAGTCAACGCTGTTGAATTGATGCCCATTTTTGAATTTAATGAGCGAGAAGCCATCCAAAGTAATCCCGAAACACAAAAAAGACTGCATAATTTTTTTGGCTATTCTACTGTGAATTTTTTCTCACCGATGAATCGTTATGCTAGCAGCGTGTCGGGCAATTCTGCAGTCAATGAGTTTAAAGAGCTTGTGAAGGTCCTGCATAAAAATGGCATCGAAGTGATTCTCGATGTGGTCTTCAATCATACCGCTGAAGGTAACGAAAAAGGGCCCGTTTTGTCATTTAAAGGGCTTGACCCAAAAGCTTATTACATGATGAATAACGAAGGTGCCTTTTTAAACTTTTCGGGCTGCGGGAATACGTTTAACTGCAACCATCCTGTGACTCGGGAATTCATTGTTGCAGCGTTAAGGTACTGGGTATTAGAGATGCATGTTGATGGTTTTCGTTTTGACCTCGCTTCTATTTTTAACCGCGCTGAAGATGGGACGCCGCTTGAAAATGCCCCTTTAGTCGAAGCCATTTCAAAAGATCCTATTTTATCAACAAGAAAGTTAATTGCTGAAGCTTGGGATGCGGGGGGACTTTATCAGGTAGGTCATTTTTATCCAGGAGTGCCTGTTTGGTCAGAATGGAATGGTAAGTATAGGGATACGGTGCGTAATTTTATTAAAGGGACGCCAGGACATAAAAATGCCTTTGCAGGTGCCTTGAGTGCTTCTCATGATTTATACGGAAATGGCCGCTCACCGGCTAGCAGTATAAATTTTGTGACGGCTCATGATGGCTTCAGTTTAGCAGATTTAGTGAGCTACAACGAAAAACACAATTTAGAAAATGGAGAAGATAATAATGACGGGATGAACCAAAATGATAGCTGGAATTGCGGCGCCGAAGGTGCCACCAATAACCGAAAAGTCAATAACCTACGCAAAAAACAGATTAGAAACTATCATTTGGCTCTAATGGTTTCTCAAGGTGTTCCTATGATTCTCATGGGAGATGAATATGCGCATTCTCGCAATGGCAATAACAATACTTGGTGCCAAGATAACGAGCTGAATTGGTTTCTTTGGTCAGATTTGCAAGATCGCCATAACTTATTCCGTTTTTACAAATCCTTAATTCATTTTAGAAGAAATCAACCCTTACTCCGTCGCGCAAATTTCTTTGGAGCAAACGATGTTAAATGGCATGGTCTGCAACCAGATCAACCTGACTGGGATAATGATAATCACTTTGTCGCCTTTACTTTAAATCAACCTGATGGCTCACCAGAACTCTACATTGCCTTTAATGCTGCACACACCTACCAAAATCTGACCATCCCATCACTTGAGGAAGGAAAGGCTTGGCGGTGGGTCGTCAATACAAATAATCTTTCACCTGAAGATTTTTTTGAGGAAAGTAATGTAAAAAGGGTGGAAGACCTTCACTTCAGAATGTCTCCTTATAGCAGTATTATGCTTCAGAAGGTAAACGCTTAATTTCTACTAAGGCCAAAGGAAGCTTAGAAAAAAGCTTATGCAATTCTAGAGCAGTGTATGCCTTTTCTGAGAGAACATCCGTAAAAGAAACGTTAGCAAATTTTTCTGGTAGAACTAAGGTTGTCTTTTCCCAGACGCCCTCTTGGCTCTTTTCATGAAAATGGTTTCTATAAAAAGAAAAAAAACGTCCTGTAATAACAATAATTGCTTCATCGCCTAATTCACGGATAAATGCCACAAGGTGATTTTTCATTGGACCAATTACTGAAACGGGTTGATAGGAGCCATCATTAAACAGAGCTTCATGTTTTTTTCTAAATTCTAAGACTTTTTGAATGAGGAAAAGTTTAATCATCCCTGTTTTAGGGTTTTCTAGAACTTTTTCTATTGTTTGAGCTTCTTCAAGCAATTTTTTTCTTAAAAAGAAGTCAATAGGACGTCGGTTATCAGGGTCGACTAAGCTAAAGTCCCAAACCTCATTTCCCTGATAAATATCGGGAATGCCAGGAGAGGTGAGTTTGAGGAGAGTTTGGGCAAGAGAATTGAGTAGGCCTAGAGAAATAAGAGGCTTCGTAAAATTAGCGAAATCTTCTAAAAAGCCATGGTGAGGATTCAAGATCTCGTCGATGAAGGAAGCCACACTCTCCTCATAATCCAAGCAGGGAGCCAGCCAGCTGGTGTGAATTTTGGCTTCTCTAAGGGCTTTTGTCATGTAGTCTTTAATTCTCTTCTTGTAATGCTCAAAAGCTTCACCATCCATTTCATCGATAGGCCAGCTACCAATGAGCGTTTGGTAAAGAAGATATTCCTCATTGTTATCTGGAGCCAAGGCTCCGTGGCTCTGTTTTTTGAGACCAATGTTCATCCCATGCCATTTTGCAAGTTTTTCTCCCCATTCGTCAGCCATTTCGGACAAAAAGTTTATCCTGGCACGCACATCCTCGCCTCTTTTTGTGTCGTGAGTCGTAGAAGCTGACATGGCATGCGGCCAAAGTTGGCTCTTTCTTTGGTTAATTTGATGAAACTCTGCAGTACTGATTCCAAATTGATGAAGTTCATTGCCGACTTCATTCAGAGAGGCCAAAGGGTAAAAGCGATAAAATGCTGTATCCTCAACCCCTTTTGCCATGACGGGCCCTGTGATTTGCTGAAAGCGCATCACAAAGTCTGCTCTTTCTTGAAACCCCTCTTCTGGTAAATCTTCATTAGGTGATAATAAAAGGAGGTTTTCGATAAAATGGTAGACGCCTTGATTGCCTGTTTGCCGTTTTACGGCTTCTTGAACAGCAGTTTTCACACCAAGACGGTCTTCTTCATCAATTTCATTGGCAGTCGCCCGTATATAGCTGCGGTAAACAGGGAAGCAGGCAATGATATCGCCCAGTGCTTGCTTAAGTATTTTAAAAGTATAGTCTTGAGAAGAGCGTTGGCTTGAAGCAATTTTCTCAAGATGGCAGGCTAAACGATGGAGTTCACTTGCCAACGAAGTTTCCAAAATATGCTTTTTACAGGTGTAGTAAAGATCTGAAACATTTGTAGAGGTCCCCGTAAATTGATGATAGATCGACCATATCTGTTCCTTGTTAGGTTGATACACAAATACCCCATTGATAAAATTTAGGGTATCGTAGCCAACAGTTCCATCTATGGTCCAATCTGAGCGGATTGATTCTTTCCCTGTGAGGATTTTCTCAGTGATTAGATAAGTAGAGTATTTTAATGAAGCGTCAAGCTGCGAAAGATACTTTTTAGGATCCCTCAGGCCATCAATATGATCAATGCGCAAACCTGTGATCCAGCCTTTTTCAACGCATTCAAAAATTAATTGATGGATGTCCTTGTAAACTTCCATTTTTTCTGGGCGAATGCCTGCGTATTCCACGATATCGAAAAACCGTCTAAAATTAAGCTCCTCATTAGCCACCTGCCAAAAAGCAAGACGATAGAATTGCGCTTTAAGAAATGCGTCTAAAGCATCAAAGCTTTGTGTATCCCCCTTTGTACCATTTAAAATTTTAAGCTGTTGCTCAAGGGCAGCATTTAAACTTGGGTTGGTTAATAAAAGGTGGGTGAGCTTTTTTTTAAAAACAGCAACTTCGAGTGATTCTAGATCATGGAGTAGATGACGCAATTCATGAGAAGGTTGTTGTTCCAATAGAGGAGAGAGGATCTGTTTCCAGCTTTTGGAGTTGGTAGGCAGTGTGTAGCCATAAAGAGAAATTACAAAACTGCCATCTTGAAAGAGAATCTGGATGATTTGGTTTTCTAGCGCTTGTCCATAAGGTCGGTCTAAAGCAGGAATCAAGACTTTATGATGATTAGATGGTTTGGCAGAATCCCATGTAATATCGAAATAATCGGCAAAAGGGGAGTCTCGTCCTTTTTCTAAGACGTCTAGCCACCATTTATTTGATGATTGCCCAATGTACATATGGTTGGGCACAATATCCGCTATCAAACTCATTCCATGTGCCTGTAATTTTTCAGCAAGAAGTCTGAGCTCTTCTTTTGTGCCGATGTCGGGATTGATTTGGCTAGGATCGACAAAATCGTAACCATGCATGCTTCCCTCTTTTGCTCTTAAAAGAGGGGAGGCATAGAGATGGCTAATACCCAGCTTTTGAAAATAATCAAGAAGGGTGAGAGCATGTTTGAAAGTAAAGTTTTTATTAAATTGCAGTCGATAAGTGGCTCGTGGCCATTTTTTTTTCATGTTCTTGACTAATTTTTTTGAGCAATACAATGAAAGACCCGCATAGGAAAAGAATTTGCAACTTGTAATTCGCTTTGTTCAAACCACTGGATATCAAAGTTGTTCAGTAGGGATAAAATGGACTTAGTGGAGTGATGGCGAATGAGATGATGGCTGTGTATGGAGTAAAGCCCCCATTCACCATACTCTTGCCATCCTTGCTCATAACAACCTTTCGCCCGAGGATCATTACTAATAATAAAATCAGTAAGATAAAGAATGCCTTTTGGCTTAAGAATCCTAAAGATTTCAACGAGTAATTGCAGCTGCTTTTGGGTGTCTGGAATACAGCATAAGACAGTAGCCAAAATAACCGCATCTATTGATTCATTTTGCAAAGGAATTTTTCCCTTCTCTTTAAGGAAACGCAGGTCACACTCCGGGTAGAGATTTCTGCCCCTTTCGACCATGCTGATTGAAAAATCATAGCCAATTAAATTTGAATAGCCTTTTGTAATTAGCGAGTTAAGCAAATGCCCATCACCGCATCCGTATTCTAAAATAGAAGAGTTTAGGTTGAGGAAAGTCGTGAACTTATCAAGATTCAGAGCGTTTTTAATATTTTGCTCTGTTCCTACAAGGTTCCCAATTTCCTTTAATTGCATGTTGCCTTTAAATTAATTGCTAATAGATTTAAAAATGAACAATTACCTTTAATTTATGTTTTAGTAAATTAAATATTTTTTTTCAAACTTTTAAAAATATAAAGGTTTTTTGAAATTATTTTGTACAATGCGGGTAGTATTAGAAGGGTGAGGAGCGTAGAGCTGACAATCCCACCTATAACAACAGTTGCAAGGGGTTTTTGCACCTCTGCACCTGTGCCTGTCGCAAGCGCCATGGGAATAAAACCTAGTGAGGCTACAAGAGCTGTCATTAAGACAGGTCTTAATCGCGTGAGTGCTCCTAAAGAAATGGCTTCGTCAAGAGGCTTGCCTTGTGCTCTTAGCTGATTGATATAGGTTACAAGAACAAGACTATTGAGGACAGCAATTCCTGAAAGGGCAATAAAACCAACAGCTGCTGAAATGGAAAAGAGCGTATGAGTGAGCCAAAGAGATAAAATGCCTCCCGTTAAGGCTAGCGGTACACCTGTAAAAACCAGTGAAGCATACCTAATGGAGGTAAGCGCTGTGAATAGAAGAATAAAAATAAGTACAAAACAGAGAGGTATAACAATCATGAGTTTCGTTTTAGCTGACATTAGGTTTTCAAATTGCCCACCCCAATCAAGCCAGTAGCCCGTCGGTATCTTGACTTTTTGCTCAATCGCTTCTTTTGCGCTGTTGACAAAAGATCCTAGATCAGTACCCCTAACATTCGATTGTATCGAAATGAAACGTTTGCCATTCTCTCTTCGAATTTCATTTAAACCTTCTACTTCGCTAATTGTAGCCACTTCATTTAGAGGAATATAAAGGTAGTGGGAAGCCTCTTTTTTGCCGTTCGTTTTATGTAAGGGGATGGGTAAATGATTCAAGTTGGTTGGATTTTCTCGGAAACGATCATCCATTTTTACAACCAGATCGAATCTTTTATCGCCTTCAAATAATTGACCTGCGTTTCCCCCTCCCATTGCAATGGAGACAACGTCTAAAACATCTGCCACGTTAAGCCCTAACCGACTGATTGCTTCTCGATCAACACGAACATCTAAAATGGGCAATCCGCTTGTCTGCGCGACTTTTACATCGGCGGCACCCGGAATGTTGCGTAAAACGTTAGCGATGGCTTCGGCGATTTTTTGCATTGTGGAAAAATCATCCCCATACACTTTGACGTCTAAATCGCTTCGCACACCAGAAATGAGTTCATTGAAGCGCATTTGGATAGGTTGGGTGAATTCATAATTATTTCCCGGGAGTTCATTAAGTTTTTTCTCTATTGCAGCAATGAGTTCATTTTTGGGTAAGGAAGGATTTTTCCATTGATCTCTCGGTTTTAATAGCACAAATGTATCTGAGACGTTGGGAGGCATCGGATCGGTAGCGACTTCAGCTGTTCCTGTTTTAGAAAAGACATAGTCTACCTCCGGCACAGTGAGCAATGTTGTTTCCACTTCTTTTTGCATTTCCGTCGATTGAGTTAAAGATGTGCTTGGGATTCTCATCGCATGCAAAGCGATATCCTGCTCATCAAGAGTGGGGACAAATTCTTGCCCTAGCTGAAAGAAAAGAAGAAAAGAGAGAGTGATAGCGACAAAAGAAACACTAACAGCTAGGGAAGAATGGTTCAAACTTCCTTCGAGAAGGGGTTGATAGAAAGCTTTAATTTTGCTAACAATAACATTTTCTTTTTCCTGAAAAGGACCTGTGACAAAAAGGGAAATCATGGCTGGAACGAATGTTAAGGAGAGGAGGAAGGCAGAAATTAAGGCAAAGATTACGGTAAGGGCCATGGGGTGAAACATTTTTCCTTCAATTCCTGATAAAGCAAGAATAGGGAAATAAACGATAATGATAATGGATTGTCCAAAGACAGTCGGCTGAATCATCTCTCTACTTGCGATTAAAACTTCTTTCTTTCTGTCTATTGCAGTTAATGTCTTTTTCTCAGCTTGCCGATGCGCTAATCTGCGTAGGCAATTTTCTGTAATAATCACAGCGCCATCCACAATTAACCCGAAATCAATTGCTCCAAGGCTCATCAAATTACCGCTGATTTTCATTTGCATCATTCCAATTGCTGCCATGAGCATGGATAAGGGAATGACAAGGGCTGTGATCAAGGTTGCTTTAAAATTATTTAAAAAAACAAACAACACGGCAATGACGAGAAAAGCGCCTTCTAGCAAGTTTTTTGTCGCTGTACGAATGGTGGCATTGACAAGCTTGGTGCGGTTAATCACTGTGGTGACTGCGATATCGGGTGGTAAGGAGGGAAGGATTTCTTCAAGTTTTTTTTCTAATGCTTGTGAAACTGTACGGCTATTTGATCCGATCAACATCAAAGCGGTGCCAATCACAACTTCTTGGCCATTATGCGTCGCGCTTCCAGTGCGCATCTCTTTACCAATGCTCACATCGGCAATATCACGGATTTTAATGGGAATGCTATCTAGATTTGTAACAACAATCAGTCCAATTTGGTCCGGGTCGCTTAGCCGTTCATCAGATTTGACCAAAAAAGCTTCACCCTTCTTTTCAACGTAGCCAGATCCTATGCTTAGATTGTTTTTTTTAATTACTGATATAAGGTCTTCAAAGCTAATACCTAAAGCAAGCATGCGCTCTAAGTTAGGCTCAATATGGTATTGTTTAACGTATCCACCGATAGAGTCTACCTCGGCAAGGCCTTTGACCGATTTGAGTTGGGGCTTGATAATCCAATCTTGGATAGTTCTTAAGTAGGCAGCCTTCTCGTGCGCTGTTTTAAGTTTTTGCCCTTCTGGGGTAACATAGGAGCCATCTCTTTGCCATCCCAAAGTGCTTTTATTTGATTCGCTTGGTGGCTTAAATTCTACTGTCCACATAGAAATTTCACCAAGGCCTGTAGAAATTGGCCCCATGCGAATACTTGCGCCTTGAGGCAAAACTTCTTTAATTGCATTCATTCTTTCATTGATCTGTTGCCTTGCAAAGTAGATATCGACTTGATCATCAAAAATAGCTGTTACTTGAGAAAACCCATTGCGCGAGAGGGAGCGCGTCATTTGCAATCCGGGGATACCGGCTAAAGAAGTTTCTACAAGATAGGTCACTTGCTTCTCCATTTGTGTGGGAGAAAAGCCCTGAATGGCTACATTAATTTGTACTTGATTGTTGGTAATATCAGGGACAGCATCGATTGGGAGCGTTATAATACTACAAGCTCCGTAAATAGCGATAAGAACGGTAAAAAGAAGAATAGCTCTTGGATAGTTAAGGGAAAAGCTTAAGATTTTTTCAATCATTGTTTATTTCCGACTTTAGTCATCGTGTTCTATAGAATTTTTCTCTAACTCTGCTTTGAGTAAAAAAGTTTTATTAGCAATGTAACGGTCTCCCATAGTTAAACCGGATGTGATAGCTGCGTTTTGCCCATCACTGATGCCTAATTTAACATCCTTTTTTTCAATGCCATTAGGAGTCACTAAAAACATAAATTCCTTACCGGGAATACCTTGGATAGCCTCTTTTGGCACAACTATGGGTGCTGAAGTCCTCTCGGTGGGAATGTTAATTTTAACAAAGGCACCAGGTTTCCAGTAGCCTTTTGGATTATCAAGTTCTGCGATCGCTTTTGCTGCAATCGTTTCATCGGAAATAATAGGACTGACGTAGAGCATTTTAGCTTGTGCGATCTTGTCATCTAATGGATCAATAATCTCTACCACTTGTCCTTTGCGTACACGATAAATGTCTTTAGGAAAAATACCGATTTCGACCCATACTTTATTAAGATCCGCAATTTCATAAATAATGGTTGTGTTTTCGATAAATTCGCCTTGGGTGATATGCCTCATAATTACAGTTCCGCTGATTGGAGCATTGAGGGCGTAAAGCCGAAGATCTGGATTAATTTGTTCCTCTAGTTGCTCAATCTCTTCTTCAGCGATGCCGAATGCTTTAAGCTTTTGTAGGGCAAGTTCTACATTAATTAGGGCTTCTTCATGCTGATTTTTTGCGTTGAGCAGTTCTTCCTGAGCGGCAATTCTTTCTTGATAAAGCCTTTCTTCACGATCGAGGACAGAAGCAGTTAGCCTTAGCCTACTCAGCGCTGAAAGATAGTTCGCTTTAATGTCTGCCATTTCACGGCTTTCAAGTATTGCCATTAGCTCTCCTGCCTCAACCTGATTGCCGATGTTTTTTGCAGCTTTTCTAGCTAATCCTGAAATTTTGGGAATTACATGGGCTAAATGATCAGGATGCAAAATGATTTTTCCTCTGGTCGTTAAGGAGATAGCTAATTTGCCAGAGCCCGCTTCAGCGATTGTTATGCCCATCTTTCGGATTTGCTCATCATTGAATCTTAAAAGCGTTTCGTGAGTGTGAGCCTCTTCGGTTTTTTCTATTTCAGGAGGGGCATGTTGTTTGTTTGGGATAACGGTATAGACGGCCGCTCCTCCAAAAAAAGCAGTTAGAAGACCGTAAAATAGGATTTTTTTAAGTGCCATTTTTAATCCATTTGGCTGTTTAAATAATCAATATCTGCTCTTTTATT
The DNA here is from genome assembly GCA_011125455.1 of Chlamydiales bacterium STE3. Taxonomy (NCBI): domain Bacteria; kingdom Pseudomonadati; phylum Chlamydiota; class Chlamydiia; order Chlamydiales; species Chlamydiales bacterium STE3. The sequence goes on from VKHO01000056.1 coordinate 33,713, forward strand.
ATGATAGTTAGCAATAGCTTGAATGTATTTTTGTCGCATTTCAAATAGCGTTCTTTGAGCATCCAGAACATCGAGGTATTCAAACTTGCCTTCATGGTAGCCTTTTTCTGCTAATGCAAAAGATTGTGTTGCTGCCTTAAGAATAGAATTTTTGAAACGATTAGCTTCGGAAAAGACTAGTTGCAGTTCATCATAAGAGATGGCAAGTCTGGATTTTAGAAAGAGCCAAAGTTGCTTGCCTTGCTCCCCAGTCTTTAACATATCATAATGGGCACGTTGGATATTGCCTTGATTCTGATCGAACAAAGGCAGGGGAACTGAGAGCCCAGCCATGAGGCCTTGCTCTTTTGTCTCATAATCTGCTTTGTAACCAATTTGCACATTAATATTAGGGATGCGTTTAGCCTTTTCTAACTGCCAAGCCTTTTGAGCACTTAAGTACTCATAAACGTTTTTCACAACTTCAGGTTGATTACATAAGTTGGTCAGGCATTCTTCAAATGGCATTGGGGGGTGTATTTCATAGAATGGATAAACCACTTCAGTAAAATCTGGCGACGTGCTTCCCCACAAAAGAGCTAGCTTCTTTTTAGCGACTTCCCATTCGATAAGCGCATTTTCATAGGTCTGAATGGCTGCTTCGCAAGCTACTTCCGCTTTGCTTTGTTGGATAAAAGAAGCTTTGCCGAATTCGACCTTTTTCTGTGCGATCGCAAGAACTTCTTGAGAAATGTTCGCTTGTTCTTTGGCGACGATTAAAAGTTCTTGAGCTGCGGCAACTGCATTGAATGCTCGGCTTAAACGATTCAATACCGTCAGTTTTGATACTTCATAGCCCACGAGAGAAGCGTAGTATTGATAAGAGACAGCTTTGTAACGATAGAGCCTTTTGTTGGCTGTTTCAAAAAGCTGCCCGTAAAGATATCTTTCTTCACGCTTTCCCCAACCCCTCCAGCTTTTATTGCCGGCAAAATTTTCAATTTCATAGCTTACTACAGGGTTGGGATAAAGGGAGGATTGTTGTTGTTCTCCCTTCTTAGAGCAAGTATCTGCACTTGCAATTTGTAGTAGTGGGGATTGGTTTAAAGTCCGCTCAACAGCCGTACCAAAATCAAGAATGTTGCTTAAAAGTGGCTGAAAGAAGCAAAGAAGGGCAAGAAAAATTTTTTTATTAAAGGGCATGGGTGGTTAGCTCTGATTAGGCTTTAAATTATTTGTTCTCCAAATTGTGGGTTGTAGCAGGAACAATAAATAAAGGCAATTCGCCCTTCAAAATAAGAATAGCAACATTCATAAGTATTTATTAGACTTCTCTAAAGGTCATCAAAAATGGCCAACTCAAAAAGCTTTGACTAGTTGCTGTTGATGCACCTGTGCTAGAAGACCTGCGGATGAGTTAAGAATTATCTCCTAAATTGAAAGGACGTGCTTTTCCTATTGCTCTTAGATTATCAAGTGTCATGCAAAAATAAGCAGCTCCTATTTCCTTTTGTTGAAGAAGTTTTATAAGAAAATAGTGCTTAATTTTTGTTTAAAAGCTCTTTTATCCCTTGTGGATCCTAGGAACTGGGAGGTGAGGACTTTTTTTAAATAAAAAAATCCACTAAAAGTTCATATTGAGAGTTAGGCCGATTTGGTAGGTTTTCCTCCATAGAGGATGATTGCCGGGTGCTTGTTTATTTAGCCTTAATTGCCACCAGAACTGGGGAGAAAAGTGTCTATTTAGGTTCATAGTAAAACCCATACGCAGGCGATTCTCATAAAAAGGCCCTGATTGGATGACTTTTCTTTGTCCATTTTGCGTTTTTCTGTTCTCTGCTCGTAAAAACCATTCGTTCGATAAGAAGGGATTAAGCCTCAAGGAAGACCATTCCCAAGGAGAAGTCAGAACGGCACGATGGCGGTAATAGGCATGGTTACGGTAGTGTTTCGTAGCAAAGTGAAGGTATTCACCTGCCATCCTTTGCTGGAGCTCCCAGCCTTTCCACGCATGGCTCATAAAGGCAACAATACTTGGGCGATGGCTATATGACCAATGAAAATTTCCTCGACTGTTACTTTGAATGGCCCCTACTTCAGAATATCCAGGACCTATGGAAAAGTTTTTAAAAATGCTTTCATCTCCTACACAAAAAAAACTCTTTAAATTTTCAGTGAGATCATATTGTAAAATAGCCCATTGCCTGGAGAACCATAATCTTCTATGGTCATCACCAAAACGCTGGCCTGCGTGAAGGATTAATTGCCATTTATGAGTTAATGGCATGCTAATATTCTGATCTAACCAAATTCCTTGATCATGATTTTGGTTGAGATGACCTACTTTGATATCTCCCCAACAGGGAAGCATTAAAAAGAGAGCTATAGAAAGAAAATATTTGATGGTCGGATGCATCATTTGGTTTTTCACATTAAGGATAAAAGAGCTTTTTTCGTTTACTTGACTTCCTGTGCAATCTGCATAACTGTAATTGTACGGTTTGTTAATGTCGTGTTAGTAGCTGTCGTGTTTGCTTGTAATTGGATGATAGTGCCTGCAGGGATAAACAGCGTTGTGTGCCCAGAAATCGTCTTCACTTCTTTATCAGTTAATGTGCAGCTGCAGTGTACTTCAGGGGGGTAGAAAACATCTTGCGTCACATTGAATAATCGAAACATAAGTAATGCTGTAGTGTTAGGTGTGGTGGCTTGGTAATGTGCAGTAATATTCCATAAAATTTGGTAAATACCACTACTCACAATTAAACAATAACTAGAATTTCCCCCCACTGGATGAATAATTCCCATTGGTGCAAGCTGGGCATTTTCAAATGGAACTTCTCCGATTAAGTTATTAAAAGGGACTTCATAGGGAGTATTGGACCAGTTCGAGCAGCAACGTAGCGCTAAATTACCTGGTGGTCCTGGAGGGCCGGTTGGTCCTGGTGGACCCTGAATGGCTTTTTTATGGAGGACAGGAATGTCTAAATCCAATTGGCTTTCTGAAAAAAGTGATGTGTTCGCGTTCAATAATAGAGCCACCGCTCCGTAGAATAAACACTTCTTCATATATCCTCTTCTGCTGTTAATAATTAGTTGTAAAGCTATAGGAGCGCTGTGTAAATAAGATGCCATTGCGTTTTACTGGTTGTAATATCGATGTCGTATAAATATCTGTTAGTGACTTGTAATGGCAAATCCCATCTAACGGAACGCTGAATAGCAGTCTAGCTTGTGTATGCGTATGGTATTTGGAATCATAAGAGGTGCGTATTTGAAGAGAAAAGAATGTTTTCCAAGTAAATTCAATTCTTGCTTGGCCTCCCCAAAAATTCTTGTGACGGCGGTGGTAAAAAAAATAGGGGCCAATCGCACAATAGAGCTTATAATTATTCCAAGATACAAGAGAAGTTCCAATTTCAGCGTCAAATCCTTCTCGCACACAAGACTCTTTATCTCTTACAGTGAGCATGTAATTGCCAATAAAATCGCTGTAGACGGCTAATGAAGAATGCGTTTTTCTCCCCAAAGGGAGGTAGCCATTTATACGTACGTCAAAACAGTCGCTCAGCCATTCTGCTCCAATACCCAAACGATTAAATCCATTATTAATACGTCCTTCCATATAATCGTAGAAGAGGTTAGCTCCAACAATTCCCCTATTTTTTATATTAGTGCGTAGCCCGAGACCAGCGCTTGCCCCCCATTTGCAATTATCAAAACGATAACCTCTTACATCTGCAAAGCTAAGCCATTTATCTCCCAACATTGCTGGCCAGAACCCTCCTAATTCAATATAGCATCTTTTAGCGCCGATATATTTACCTGCTGTATAGCCTACTTCCAGACGGGAATAGGGAAGTGGGTGAATATGCTTTGAGACGGACTGAAAGGTTTTTTTACTATCGGCATCTTCTTCTGAAGAAACTTTGCAAAAACAAAAAGAGGAGATGATAAATAAAGCATAGAAAATCTTTAGCTTCATGGATGTCCCTTTTGACTTAAAATATGCCCAATAGATCGTGGAGGGGGTTTCTTCTCTTAAAAAGATGCCTAATAACAGGCTTTTATTCGCACAAAATTAAAATTGCAAATGAAATATCCTAAATTTTTGAGATAAAAGTCTTACCATTTAGAAAATGGAGGTCTTCGGCTTAGTGATTTAGCCTTAATCTTTCATAACTCATTAAAAGAAAAATTTTTGCTGTCTAAAGCTGTTTCATCTGTAAGCTAATTTTTTATTGGAATGAAATTGAAATGATTTTAAATAACCTTTTTCAAGAAAGATAAGAACAATAAGGAATTGAATTTTACTTATAAAAAATAGAGTCCTAGAACGCATAAGGATAGGTGAAGATCACATGTATGTAGGGCCAAGGGGTATTGGTGATGTAGAAGCCGTTTAAGGGCTTTCTCTGTTTGATCTTTATTCATAGGTAAACAATGTTGGTTCATTTTTCAAAATGAAGGTGCGTTAGATTCGGTAAGCCTGCAACTTGCCAATCTGTTGCAAATTTTTGCAGGCATTTTTTTAAAGCAGGCGAAGACATGGTCAGTTGATGGTATAGCTCCTCTTTGATAGTAGCATGCTGGATGCCGCTGCGGGCACAGAAAAGAAAGTCTTCAAGAGTTTTGATTGAGGCTCCTAGAATTTGTGTAGTAAATTTTTGGTTTTTGAACAATTCAAGGATGGCTAAACAGGTCTCTTGTGGATTTTCCATATGCGAGAAATAGAGAGCTATCATGTTGGCTTCAAGATGAGCTGCTAAGAAAGCTTGCTCTAGGCCCAAAACGCTTGTGCCAATTACCGGAATGCCTTCTTGAATGAGCTGATGCATGACTTCTAGACCCACCTTGTCTACCGGAATCTTAATCATAAAACGTGGCGAAATGCGGAAGAGCATTCTGGCTTCTTCTAGCATCTCTTTGACAGTAGAAGCGGTCAGCTGAACGGCTACAGGGCCTTGTTGTATACTAAGGAGCTTGAACAAAGTCTCTGAGATGGAAGATGCTTTAGAAAGTATCGTTGGATTTGTAGTGACTCCTGAAAGGATGCCTAAGTTCTTAGCTTCTTGAAGAGTCTCTAAATGAATGGTATCAAGCCAGATTTTCATGCGATTATTCTCCCATTTCAGAATAGAAGATACTCCTTTCGATTTTTTCTAGGATGCAAGAAAGAGGCTCCATTAAGGGACAAGGCAAGGATTGTAAAGGAAAAAAGCTGAGGGGTTTAGGGAGGTCCACGATTTGGCCATCCCAATTGCATCTAAAGAAAAAATGCAAAATTAAACGATTAATATTTTGGCTGTGGACATGCACCAAATGAAGATTCGAAGGGGATATTACAATAGCGGTTAGCTCATTAATTTTTTTTATGAGCTCTTTAGTCATAGAAGCATTTCCTTCAATGGAGATCATGGGCAATGCATAGGTTGTTGCTTGCTCTTGCCATTGGAAAAGGATACTATCTTCTTTTTTTAAGATTAAATGAGCTTTTACCATCGGCCTTGATTGGACTTCCCTGATATTCATACCCATTTTAGAAAGAGGAAGGCCAGCCGTTTTTTCTTCCATGTTCTACCTTTTTAAACATCTTATAGGATCAGCCATTACACCAGACTCTGCTTATCAGGATAAACAAAAGAAGGGGATGCAGTTGGATCATTGGTACCCTGATTATCCTTAAAACAAGGTCAAAGAATGGGCTTTTTATTAAATGATCAATTTTTTTAAGCAAAGCAAGTTATGCAAGAAGTCTATTTTTTTATCAAATGAATATCTTGCACCCTTAGAGGTGCAGTGCGTTAATTAATGGGGATGAACAATAATCGTTGAAATAAAAAGATTTGTGAGTTGCAGGACTTTAAAGTCCTGCCATGCAATATTGCTAAGGATTTGCTGCTTTTAGAATAGGTAACCAAACAGAGCGAGCGCGATTGACATCGTGGATGTTTTCTGTAAAGTAGCCGATAACGACGTTGCCCTCATCGGTGTTAAAAGAGCGGCCCCATCCGTGTGCTTTTTCACCCTCTTCATCTTTAGCAGACCATTCATAGAGAATGCTGTTAGTGCCCTTTTCAATTACCCAAAAATCGATGTTCATTTTAGGCAGCATCTGGATCAGGCCTTTTTTAAAAGATGAAGTGTCCTGAATATCTTTTTTAGCGTTGCCAATGCTTAAACCAAAAAATTCTTTTGCTGTTTGTTGTGTTGTCCCTTGGGGGATATAAATAAGCGTGGTGCCTTTTTCATTTTCTACCTGATTGCCTATTGTCCAACTTTGCGAGAGGTCAGGTAAATGGTATTGGTTCATTAAAGCGTGGTCTGCAAATAATGTTGTTGTCATTAAACAAAGGCTAAAAAAAATAGATTTCATTCAACTTTCTCTCTTTTAAATTCTTAATTAGCGCCATTCTTATATAAAAGTAATAAAACATCTCCGATTCTTTCTCTAGATTTTTTTAAAGAGTGCAGCCAAATAGGCGGATAGGAGACTCTGTACCTTCTGCTATCGCTAGTGGAATAATGAAAACCTGTCCCCCAATTGGAGGCATTTGTTTCAAATTAGCGATATTCTCTACAATGTACTTATTAGCTCCTAAAATCAACTGATGTACAGGATACCCACTCTCAGGCTTATCAGGAGATAGTGTGTCGATCCCTATCCCTGAAATGTCTTTAGAAAGTAGATACCTTGCAGCTTCTTCAGAAAGAGTAGGAAAATGGTAGTGATTGCGGTATCTTTCAGGATCATGCCAAAATTGATCCCAACCTGTGTAAAACATGATAAACATTCCTTCAATAATGGGAGTATAGTCAGTCTCAAATGAGAGGATGTCAGCGAGAGAGATAGAATAGAGTGCGTGTGAGCGGGACGAAACATTAATGACTCCAGCTGAGCGAATAAGAGACGAAAGAGGGAGATCGCTAATACTTAAGCCATTCTGAAAGCAATGCTTTGGGGCGTCAATGTGCGTACCAATGCCACAAGGCATGTCCATTGCCTGTACGAGAAATTTCGTGTTAGTTGGGCATTCATTATAATGGAGTAAATTGCGCATTTGAAAACAGCATTGATCATCCCACTTTGGAATATCTTTTGAAAGGGGGTGAGTTAAATCAATCCATTTAAATGATGGTGAAGAACAATTTTGCACGATAGTAAAATTAGATTTCTTGATTTAAATCATACACAGGAAAGAAATGAAAAAGATAGCTTTTTTGCCAAGGTATGCAAAACATTTTTAATAATTTGCATACCTTAGAGATAAAATTATTCTAACGCATTTTCAATGCTCATGATGTAGACGCGGTCGTTAGAAATTAAGTCCGCTCTCTGATGAATGAGTTCCCAGGTCAGTTTCCATTCCTCGTCAGTGACATAAGGTGTATTTTGATGCTGCGCTCTATAATGGAGGCCAAGAAAAGCAATCCCAAGTTCTCTTAATTCATTTTCAACGCTTTGTAAATTTTCCAAGTTATCATCAACCAAAATGATACGCGAAGGTTTTTTGGAGGTATAATCTAAGAAGACACGTAGGACAGATCCTTTTGAGGGGAATGCATTAGAATGTAAGATCCCATCTTGATAAAGGGGGTAGCTTCCCATAAATGAGGCAAATTCAAAAAAGACAATTCCATTGTCAACTATGCCAGAAGGTATAAAATGAATTCCAAGACGCTCGAGTTCTTCTTTTCTCCACTGCGGGACTGAGCCTATTTGGGGAATTGAAAAAGTGTTTGTTGCAGTAAATCCCAAAACGGTAGCCCCTGTGTTTTGCAGTTTTTGAATGAGTATGGGCAGATTGGGTTCTGTCAATTGGCTTGGGGTTTGGGTGACCATTAAGAGGGGAACAAGGTGCTTTTGATTAGGGCTAAAAGCTGCAAGTTCGTTAGAAAATTTCAGTTTGTTTTTTTTTAATGTCGCCATCTGAAGGGCTGGACTTGTCGGTTCCGTAAGGGTGTAGTCGATGTCAAACAAAATTAAATCATCCGTTCCTAAAAGACCTGCTGATGATTCCACTTCGTAAAGATTGTGAATTTCTTTAATTTCGCCAGACAGAGAACTAATCAAACATAAAGAAGAAATGATAGTAAAAGCGATTTTCATTTTTATCCTAAATATTATTTTTTTAATAATTTTAAATTAAATTAATTAAAAAAGCTAGAAATACACTTATTACTTTCTAATTTCTTCTGTTCTTTATTGGCGGAGGATTTCTTTCAAAATCTCGTTGATGCCAGTAGGGATAAGGAGGATAGGTTGCACTAACAGCATCTAGGCGTGCAATTTGATCAATCGTTAAGCTCCAGCCAACAGCCCCTAAGTTTTGTTTGAGCTGTTCTTCATTGCGCGCACCTAGCACTATATTGACAACGGTTGGCCTCTGTAGAATCCAATTTAGGGCTATTTGAGGGACACTTTTTCCTGTTTCTAAAGAGATGGTTTCTAGAACATCAATCACGGAAAATAGGTACTCGTTATCTACTTGAGGACCACCAGAAGTTCCTCCAGATTTTAACCTACCTTCGGGGAGCGGCTTTCCTCTTCTGATTTTACCCGTTAATCTTCCCCAGCCGAGTGGGCTCCAAGCCATAAGGCCGACCCCTTGATCAATCCCTAAAGGCATTAACTCTTCCTCGTAATCACGTCCGATCAAGGAGTAATATCCTTGATAAACAACATAACGAGAAAGGCCATACTTTTCAGAGGTAGCTAAGGATTTCATGACATGCCAGCCGGAGAAGTTAGAACAGCCAATGTAGCGGATTTTCCCACTTTGAACGAGGTTGTCCAAAGCACTTAGAGTTTCTTCGACAGGAGTTAGAGCGTCAAAACCATGCATGAAGTAGATATCAATGTGGTCAGTTCCCAGCCTCTCTAGGCTAGCTTCACAGGATTTGATTAAATGATAGCGGGATGAACCCACATCATTTAGATCATCGCCCATCCTAAAGGTCGCTTTTGTGGATATCAAAACTTTGTCTCGCTTACCTTTCAGCGCTTGTCCCAAAATGGCTTCTGCATTTCCCATGGAATAAACGTCAGCGGTGTCGAATAAATTAACCCCTGCATCCAAGCAGATGTCCACTAACTTGGCAGCTTCCTTGAGATCTGTGGAGCCCCACCGCTTAAAAAATTCCGTTGAGCCGCCAAAAGTTGCAGTACCAAAACTCAAAACCGGTATTTTTAATCCTGATCTACCCAATTGCCTATATTCCATGGTAATTCCTTTAAATAATCCAAATAAAAACTTCTTTTTAACATGGATAAGGCTTTTTTTTAATCACTATTTGAAAAATAAGAGGGGGAGATCATATTGATATTGAATCTTTTTATTTAATTCTGTAATATTTTTAGCTGAATAAACAGCAATGAACTGTTCAATCGCAAATTTCAAAAGGAAAAAAACTCATTTTCTATTTATTCTTCTGTGTCTGCTCTTTGAACCTCTGCGCTCAACAGCAGAGTAACCTAGTTTTTTCGGACATTTTTTACTGCGACTTCAAATTAACGCTTAGTGAATGACAAGCGAATTAAATCTAACGTTTTAAATTTTTGCTTATTTTAAGGAAAATATATGAGTTATTCTTCAAGGTCGAAAACGGGTGCGATAGCTGTCTGGTTACTTGCGTCGGTTTTTTATGCATACCAATACCTTTTAAGGGTAATGCCTAACATTATGTTAGAGGATATCATGCGGGAGTTTGATATTAGTGCCGCGGCGTTTGGGCAGTTTTCAGGAATTTATTATATCGGTTATTCCCTTATGCATCTGCCGATTGGGATCATGCTTGATCGTTATGGCCCTAGAAAGATCATGACAGGGTCTATTCTTATGACGGTGGTGGGGTTACTCCCTTTAATTTTTGCAGAGCACTGGGCTTATCCTATTCTTGGTAGAATGTTGATTGGAATGGGTTCTTCGGCTGCAATCTTAGGTCTATTTAAAATTATTCGTCTGACTTTTAAAGAAGCGCAGTTTTCTCGTATGCTGAGCTTTTCTGTAACACTCGGGTTAGTGGGTGCTATTTACGGCGGCGGACCGGTAAGCTACATGAATGACATTCTGGGTTATCAAAGCGTTATCCAAATTTTTGCTGTTGGAGGCGTATGCTTAGCAGGATTGACTTATTGGATGATCCCAAATGAAACGCAAACTAAGACGGATTCTATACTCTCAAACGTTAAAGAGGTATTAAGCAACCGAAAAGTCATCTGGTTATGTTTATTGGCTGGATTTATGGTAGGCCCTCTTGAAGGATTTGCAGATGTATGGGGGACAGCTTTTTTTAAGCAGGTTTACGGTTTTGATTCCACCTTAGCTGCAAGCTTGCCCTCTATGATTTTTATTGGCATGTGTTTTGGAGCTCCAGTGCTCAGCTTGATTGCGGAAAAAACAAATAGTTATTTGGGCACGATTATTGGCTCTGGGTTAGTGATGGCAATCAGTTTTTGCTGTTTAATCTTTTATGCACTTTCTTCCACAATGCTCAGCATCTCTTTTACTTTAGTGGGCGTATGTTGCGCTTATCAAATTTTAGCGATTTATAAAGCATCGACTTACGTGCGTGAAGAAGTTGCAGGATTAACTACAGCAGTTGCCAATATGATTATCATGATTTTTGGGTATATTTTTCATTCGGTCATTGGGAACGTTGTAAATCTTTTTGGTGGTCCAGGTGAGGCTGAGGCTCTTAGTTATGGAATAGCAACAATTCCTCTTGCCCTTTTTATAGGAACTTTTGGCTTTGTTATTTTTCTCGTCAGAGAAAAAATGGCGAATAAGCAAGTCTCTATCATCAGCCTGAGCAACTAGTCGCCTCCAAGCTGAGAGGAATGCAACCCTCTCAGCTTTTCGCAAATCATCATTCTAGCCTTGATGAAACAGCTGTGCTAAAGTTAAGGCAAAGCAGTTTAGCTCAAGCGTTTGCAGTCTTCTTCTGCTTTTTTTCATTTTTTGCAGCCTTTTTTTCCTTTGGGGACAATAAGGGCTTCTTTTTTTCATCTTTACGATGCTTAACTACTTCCTTAGTCATAAAAACTCCTTTTTGATCAAGCCTTCGTAATTAACAAAAGAACTTGAAATTCATTTATGCAAACATTCATCTACTGATGCAAGTTGGATTATATGCATTTCACAATATTTATGGTGAACTAGCTTGCTAAATTTAGAATATTTTTAATCAAATGAGCTGAGAAAAATCTCAATTTGTGGGCTACAAAATCCTTATTGAGAATGACAATAAAATTAGAAAGTGCTGTGAAGAATTAAAATCTAGATAAGCGGCCTGAGGCCTATCTTCTACCCCCAATTAAATCGGAAGGGAGAAGGTGATGCCTTTCGAATGTTTTTAATTATAAGGAAATTTATCTGCTTCAAAAAGCGTGATGAGCATTCTTTTGCCCGCTCTTTCCGTTCCTTGGCGACAAAAAAGTCACGTTGATAATATGGCAATTAGGGTTATTCATGCACTTTCTCCAACATGAAAAAGGGAAAGGCTGTGTTCACTTAATTTAATAGTATTTAGTACCACAAACACTTTCCCTCCCCTCCGAAGAAGGGTTATCCCCCACAAAAGTAAGGGGCTTTTATGAAAGATATTTTCAGAAAATTCTTAGGTATCCTTACCCATTTTCCTTGCCGGATTTTACATTGATTTTTTTTGTTTGCCCTTGTTTGGATAGCTGAAGCGAAATTTTTAAAATGCCATCGGCATAGACTGCTTGCGGTTCTTGGCTTTCATCAATTTGCGTAGGAAGAACAAGGGAATAGGAATAATTTCTTGTAGAGGATCTGTAGAATTTTCTTTTTTTATCTTCTTCTTCTTGTTTAGATTCTCCTTTTATCCAAAGAACTCCTTTATTTAAAGTGACTTCAATGTCATTTAAATTCAGCCCTGGTACAGGCGCCTCAACGTGCAGTTGGTTATTTTCCTCATAAATACGCACCCCTTGTAAGGGAAAATCTTCAGAGCTAGAGAATAAATCTTCGTCGAAGAATTTCGACCATATGCTAGGTAAGCGAGATAAGGGGATACGTTCGGGTAGCAAACTTCTATTCATAAAAACCTCCTTTTTTTAAATGTTTATTTAAAAGAGTAAGATTATTGAGATAGCTGTATGTATCTACCCCTCTTATATACTAAATGATAAATTAATTATCAATCCATGCTAAGAACAATCGATCCATGCACTTTGCCTCGTCGCAGTGTCTCTAAAGCTAAGTTAGCTTTTTCTAACGGAAAAGGCAAAATAGCAACTTGCAAGGGGATTTTTTCGATGAGCTCAAAAAAATCGATAGCATCCTTTCTTGTCAGGTTGGCAACGGAAGAAATAGAGCGCTCTTGCCACAATAAAGAATAGGGAAAGGAGGGGAGATCGCTCATGTGGATGCCTACACTAATTACCTTCCCTCCCTTTTTAATGCTTTTTAAGGCTTGAGGGCAGAGTTCCCCAACTGGGGCAAAAATGAGCGCGGCATCCATTAAAGTAGGGGGACTGTCGTCACTTCCACCAGCCCAGATAGCACCTAACGAAAGAGCAAAATCTTGAGACTCCTGATCATTTGGGCGAGTAAAGACATAGATTTCTCTGCCAAGAGATTTGGCGACCTGGATTAATAAATGCGCGGAGGAACCAAAGCCATAGAAACCGATTTTTTGGGCCTCGCTTACAAGCCTTAAGCCTCTAAACCCAATCAAGCCTGCACATAAAAGGGGTGCAATATGTAGATCGTCATATAGGGGCGGAAGTGGAATAATATAATCTTCATGCGCTGTGCAGTAATCTGCATAACCACCATCGCGTAAGTAGCCTGTATAAATCGCATGATCACATAAGTTCTCTCTTTCCGATAAGCAAAACTCGCATGCATGGCAGGTCTCTCCAAGCCAAGGAACGCCCACACGGTTTTCTAAATGATGTTTGGTGACTTTTTTGCCTAATGCTTCAATTCTCCCCACCACCTGATGACCAGGAACAAGAGGAAGCTTTGGCTGAAGTAGTTCTCCGTCAATAATATGAAGATCAGTACGACACACCCCGCAGGCCTGGATTTTAATTAGCACGTCATAGGGGCCGAGAATTGGCATCGGCAGGTGTTTTAATACAAGCGGGCAGCCAACCCTTTCCAAAACCATAGCTCGCATAATGATACCTATCTTATAAGGTTCCTTAGCGTTTAAGTTTTTGTTTGGCCAAAGAAATATGGTATTCTTGGTTGTGAAGCTTGGGTGTTAACCCGTACTTTTTACGAAGTTGTTCTAGCTCAGGGGCTTTAACCTGTAAAACAGCATATCTTGTATCGTGAGATGGTTGTACAATAACGATTTGTTCTAAATCAAAGCGAAAAGTTTGCCCTACTTCTTCGGGCGCCACATGTTCATCGACATAAAAAACACTAATATGAGCCCCTGGGGCATCTTTCGTACGAAAGTAAGGGGGCGCCAAGAAGCCCTCTTCTTTAAGACCTAACAGAGGAAACAGTTCTACGATATAACGATCATCTACTTTTATATAGGTAAAACCATCGGGTTGGGTCACTAAGCGCCCTTCGAGTGGGAAATTGTTTTTAGCATAATTGAGGAGTTGAGGCCACGAGGTTATGGCAAGGCTCTCTGTCTGTGGAGCAGGGGATATTGCCCAGGTAGGGGAGCTTAAAGTGAGAAAAAAAGCGCATAAAATCTGCAAAAGATGTTTCATCCGTTCTCCTTCTTAAGGATTAGCTTTTTGTTTTTTTAGGAATTTTTGCTCCTTTCTTACGTGCTTCTGAGAGCCCTATGGCAACTGCTTGCTTAGGATTTTTGACTTTTTTGTGGCTTTTACCAGATTCAAGCTTGCCTTCCTTCATTTCGTGCATGGCTTTGCGAACAGACTCTTGGGCTTTTTTGCTTTCTTTTTTCATGATTATCCTCCTTCTTAAAAGTATTTAGTTTTCTCTTCCTTCATGTTTCTCTTCTTGAATTTAATTTTCAACTGAATCCTGAGCTTTTTTGCTTTCTTCTTTCTTAAGGATCTACTTAGTTGTATTTAGTTTCATATTAATATACATTTATATTGCTTAATTTAATTTAATTGATTTTTTTAAATAAAAAAGAATATAATTATTGAAAAAATAATAGGTGTTCATGAGTTCGGTAGATGTGCAAAATAATTTTCAGAGACAACTCTGGGGTAAAGATGCTTTTTTCGAGAATCCTGATTATCTAGAGACAACTGAAGCGGAATTTAAAGAAGATCATCCTCTTCAATCTTCTTACGAATGCAACATCGGACATAAAACAACAAGATTTGCAAATCGAATACTTCCCTATATTTTTTTCCCCATTGCGTTTAAGAGATTTCTACATTCATTGGCTGGTTATATTGTGTTATTACCAGCTGCACGCTACTCTAAGAAAGACCTTAGCATAGAGCGTGTCGAAACAGATTTGAATGACGAATGGAAATACAAAAGACTTTCTATTAAGTGCAATGGAAATTTAATCGATGCTGTCATTCTGGTTAAGAAGAGCACAGCTAGCAATGGCCGCTGGACCATCGGGAGTTTTGGAAATGGCGAAAATTACGAAAGTTATCTGTCTTATTATAGAAGAGACTATTTTAAGGAGATGTTGAGTGAAGTAGAAAGTAATGCCATCCTCTTTAATTTTCCTGGAGTAGGAGCAAGTGCGGGCTTTCCTAACCGCGATGCTGCAATCAGAGCTTATCGTGCTGTACTCACTTTCTTGGAAGATCAAAAAGAGGGAATTGGTGCTAGAGAGATTATCGGTTTTGGGCATTCTATAGGAGCTGGCATCCAAGCGGAAGCTGTGAAAAGACACGAATCCAAAAAAGAGATCCAATATGTTTGGGTGAAAAGTCGAACCTTTGGCTCCACTGCTCATCTTGCTAAGGAAATTTCGGGTAAAGCTGGAAGTTTGTCTCTTAGGATTTTAGGATGGAATATTGATACGCTGGATGCCTCCAAGAATTTAAAAGACCCAGAAATTATTATTCAGTCCACAAGATTTGAAGAGGATGATTATCAAATCTTTGATTCTGCGGAAAACATCATGGACGATGGCATCATTGGAGCAAAATCATCCCTGGCAGCGAGCTTATTAGCAGGTGGACATACTAAAAACAAAACTTTTATTGGTGTTCCTGACGGTCATAACGATGCTCTATCTGATCCTGAGTTTATTGCAGACAGGATAAGAGAAGACCTTGATCGATTGTAAAATTCTCCGTTTGTTTTCTAACTCGCTTATGAGAAACAAAAGCTGACGGAGAGCGTTCAAAATCTAGGTCAGCTTTTTTTATGTCTACTTTAAAGCGCAAAAATTAAGCGTCTTTACCGTGGCTTTTGGCTTCCCACACAGCCTTGGGGCAAGATACATGGCATGCTACTACCCTTTCTCAAAACTTAATCAAAAAAAGTTAATCTCTAAATTTTTAACAGCTAGAAAGTTATGTTTTATTCACGTCTTAAGGCTATTGCATCAAATAAGACTGTGGTATTACATTAAGAATGTCCTGCGGTAATAATTTCAATTTTAACTTAAGGAGAACCTATGAATAAAGAATATTTTCAAGGTAAATGGCACGAGCTAAAAGGGAAAGTTAAAGAGCAGTGGGGTAAACTCACCGACGATGATTTGACAGAGATTGCCGGTAAAAGAGAAGCGTTGCTAGGAAAATTGCAATCGCACTATGGTTATGCTAAAGACAAAGCTGAGCAAGAGCTTGACTCCTTCGAAAAAAGCTTTGGTCAAGATAAAACGAGTAAGCATTAAAAAAATCGCTTCTCCAGGCCTGCTTAGGCTTGGAGAGATTCAAGGAGGTTTATTATGGGCAGAGCCCTAATTTTGTGGATTTTAGGAATTCCTCTAAGTCTTATTGTTATACTAAAACTGCTAGGCGTTGTTTAAGTATTAATAATCTCTCCTCCATTCGGATGGAGGATTTGGCCCGTCATATATGAAGAGTCGGCTGAAGCCAAAAACACATAGCAAGGCGCTACTTCAGCCGGCTCGCCCGCTCTTTTCATGGGAACATCCGAGCCGAATTTTTCTACTTTGCTTGCTGGAAAAGTAGAAGGAATAAGGGGCGTCCAAATCGGACCTGGCGCTACACCATTTACTCTTATATTTTTTTTGACAAGCGAGAGAGCTAGAGATCGTGTAAAAGCAACAATGGCTCCTTTTGTAGCAGAGTAATCGAGCAAATGAGCGCTTCCCCTATACGCGGTTACAGAAGTTGTGTTAATCACAATCCCTTTTGTTTTTATCAAGTGTTTTAAAGCTGCTTTAGTCATAAAGAAGTAAGCAAAAATATTTGTGCGAAAAGTCCTTTCAAGCTGCTTTTCTGTAATTTTTTCAATTGTATCTTGAGGATGCTGCTCGGCAGCGTTATTAACGAGAATATCTAATTTTCCAAAAGTAGAAATGACCGAATCAACAATAGATTTACAGAATTTCTCGTCTCCAACGTCTCCTGATATAAGAAAGCATTTTTGCCCTTGCTCTTCGACAAGGCGCTGAGTCTCTTTGGCATCTTCATGTTCTTTCAAATAGGCAATTGCAACATCGGCTCCCTCTTTGGCAAACGCAATGGCTACAGCTTGGCCTATCCCACTGTCCCCGCCGGTTATAAGAGCGGTTTTGCCTTCTAATTTCCTGCAGCCGTAGGTTTCCTTATGGGTTTGTGGAATAGGTTTCATTTTATTTTGTCTGCCTGGAGGAGATTGTTTTTGTGCAGGCCGTTGTTTGGAAGCTTTTTCTTTTTTCATAAGAACGCTCACATCATTAAATATTATTTAGCTTTTGTTTAGTTAATATCTAAATATTTATCAACTAAATTGATCCTTTTGCCTCCAGGATTTGAGGCTCAGTAACTATCTAATTGAATTTTTAAACTGATTTTCAATACAAATTTTTTTATAATTTCATTGAAATTAATATACTCGTTCTATATAAAATATGGGAAATTAAATTAAGGTAGATAAATATGGCGCAGCTTATAACGCGTAAAAACGCTTTTTTGGAAGTTTATGGGTACGAAGCAGTAAATTGTAGAAAATTTCGTGATGAGAAAAATCAGCGCAATTTGATGAGAGCTGTGTCCTATTTGCCGGTTGTTGGTTTTATTACCACGTTAATCTTTACCCTGGAAAATAGAAATGAACCGGCTTTTAAGTCCTTGTTATCAAGAACAATTATTTCTGGGTTGCTCCCATTTTCTTTACCAATTGTCGACCTGGTCGCGACAATCTGGAAAGCTAAAAGTCAAAAAGTTGAGGAAAAAAACAAATCCCTCTGATCAAGATCGATCACCTAGTGACTTTCTAGATGTACTTGACCAAGCATAGTCTCCTAGAATTTTCATTTTATAACATGAAGACAAAAACTTTTGAGATTTGCAACAATGGTCTAAGCTTTTAATAAATTTTTAGCACAAGGACACAAGGATGAAGAAGATGTTCAGGATTTTAGGATTTATGGCGATGGTTTTTAGTTTTTTTGCTGCTACTCCTGCCAAGAAACCATGCGGTTGCCCAACTTGTGTATGTACGTTAGAAAAGCATTGTGGTTGTTTATCCAGCCTAGTTGAACCAAATTGCCATAATGCAATGACCGAAGAATAGTTCAAGCCATGCTTGCAACAGCAGAAGATCAGTTTAAAGAAAGCTTTTGTTTCTAATGATTTTCCTCTTTGGTATTGGGGACGACTCCTCATTCGGACCCCACGCCACAAGAATGTCCAGGCTTGTCACGACAGATGCTAAGGCTAAGAGGGGCATTTTTTAAAAAATCAGGTCTTTGTCAAACCCTTGGGATATAGAGCTGTTGCCGTTAATGTAAGCGCCATTTCTGCAATGGGCGGTAGATCAAAGTATGTTTTTTTATCTGGTATGTCGCCAAAAAATGCGGAAAATGGATGGCTTAATCTTTTTGAAAGTCACCCAAATTAGTCTGCGAAAAATGGCAAATCCTACTTCTACGATGAGATACGCTTAGCTAAAAGCGATCTATTCATTCCTCTAGCAGCATAGATAGAAAATTCAATTCGCCTTTAATAGGGATAGGCAAAATTGCCTTATCTACTTATCATTTAATCTATCTTTAGGATGAAATTTCTATCCCCTTTTAAGGTGGATAGCTTTAATCATTTTTAGTTTGTGATTAATGTTTCATTAGAAAAATTTAAATTGCAAATTACCCGAATTGCCCCATGAATAGGACAGGGTACACAATGAACAATCATCCAAAAATAGACCCACATAACTTAGCCTCTCTAAGGCCTGTGGAAATAGCCGATCTAATTAGCCAAACTACAAAAGATGACCAATTGGCTATTTTTAGAAGCCTTTCTCCCCATACAGCTGTAAGTGTTTTTGAATTTCTTCCTTGGAAAATTCAAAAATTTCTCACCATTTCTTTAGAGCCTGAAAAGACTGCCGAGATTTTGAGCGAAATGTCTCAAGATGACAGGACAGCATTTTTTGAAGGTCTACCCAATGCTGCGGTCAATGAGCTGCTGCATTTGCTTCCTTTTCAGGAAAGAGTTGCCGCTTTAACGCTTCTCGGCTGTCCTGAAAACAGTGTCGGGCGACTGATGACAACAGATTACATCGCAGTTAAGTTGGATTGGTCAGTGCAGCAAGTGTTAGACTATATCAGGCAATATGGCAGAGATAGTGAAACGATCAATGTGATTTATGTGATCGATGATAAAGGAAAATTAATTGATGACATCCGGATTCGCGAGTTTTTATTTGCTCCATTAGATTATAAGGTCCAAGACCTTATAGATAGGCAATTTGTGGCGCTATCCGTTAATGATGATGACGAAGAGGCCATTAAAGTCTTTTCTAGAGAAGATCGAGTTGCTCTACCTGTAACTGATAAGCAAGGCATTTTAATCGGCATTGTGACAATTGATGACATTTTAGATTTGATGGCAGAAGAAGATACTCAGGACATCCAAAAAATTGGCGGTACGGAAGCTTTAGAATATCCCTACATGCAGACACCCTTTTTTAGCCTAATGCGTAAAAGGGCTAGTTGGCTTGTGATCCTTTTTTTAGGGGAATTACTCACCGCAACTACCATGGGCTATTTTCAAGAAGAGATTTCACAAGCCGTCGTGCTAGCACTCTTTTTGCCTCTGATTATTTCCAGTGGGGGTAATTCAGGCTCCCAAGCATCTACTTTGATTATTCGAGCTCTTGTAATCGGAGAAGTGAAGCTACGTGATTGGTGGAAGATTATGCGGCGCGAAATTCTTTCGGGGCTTTTCCTAGGAGCAATGCTTGGTGCAGTGGGCTTTCTTCGCATTAGCTTGTGGAGTGCATTTTCGACGATTTATGGCCCACATTGGCTTTTGGTAGCCACCACAGTCAGTATATCGATTATTGGAGTAGTCCTCTGGGGTACCTTGTCAGGGGCTATGCTTCCTTTAATTCTAAAACGCTTGGGATTTGACCCTGCAGCAGCATCGGCACCCCTTGTTGCCACATTAGTTGATGTAACCGGAATCATTATCTATTTTATCACAGGGGCGTTCATCCTCCAAGGGACATTGCTTTAATGCAAAATTTGCTTTTTTATGAGGAAAAAGCCTTTTTTCATTTTAGGCTTCTCATAGATGCTTTTATACCCTTGGAAAAAAGGAGCGTTAGGAAATCAAGTTTTGTTCTTTATATCTAAAAAGAATCTTTCCCCAAAAGACAAATAAGAAAGCAAATCCTTGCTCTAGCCATTTTTAAATCGATTAATTACTTATATTTTTTTTGCAAATTATAAAATTTAATAAATTTTGATTTTCATTTTTTAAAGCTTTTTATAAAAAAAAGAAGAGCAATTTTATTGAAGGGGGGGTGGAAATGAGAATTAATAAAGAAAATCTTAGATTCAGAACTAGCGCAGAATGCCCAAACAGTTTTAAAAGGGGCCTAGCTAACGTTAAGGTTATCAGTCTGCGTATTATCTATCTTATTTTGCATTGTGAATGGATAACAGACAAAAAGCTGTCACGACGTGTAAAGAAACTCCCGGATGAAGTTATCCCTGCTACTATATCTGTAAGAGGGGGCAATGGTTTTGAGAATTTATTTAAAAAAATGCCGCCCGAGCTATTTGAAAAAGTGATCTTCTATTTTAATTATGAAGATATGAGGAATGTAGAGAAAGTAAACCTTTTTTGTTTTCAAAGAGTAACAAGCTACTCAATCAGACAGTTTTTTAATTTTTTATATCACGAGATAAAAGAAGAATGGGGGCAGGATCAAAGAGAGCAATTAGAAAAATTAGAAGATTCTCTTCATGAAGCAAATGCGTTGGACATCAACAAGAAAATGTTAATTTTGAAAGAAGAAATAGCAGAAGTCCTTCAAGACTTGCCTGATAATAGAATAAAGGATTTGCAAAACTCTTTTGCAACAAAACAAATAGTATTACCTCGCTTTTTTGATGGCATCTTTACGGAAGCTGAAGTTTTAAAAGAAACACATCGAGTATATAACGATAAATCTTTGGAAGATAAACCCTTTTCGCAGCTTGCTCCTGGGTTCTATCGTGAAGAAAAGCTTTGTGAGATTGCTTGTGGGCTTATATTAGAAAACTATAATCAAAAAAGCCCTCATCAACCTTACCGATATAGGGACATACTAGATGCTGACATTGAAAAGGCTTTAATGATTGCCAGAAAATTGTCACTTGAGATTTTTCAAGGCCGGATAATCAAATACGTTGTGCAGCTTCTAATCCGTGGAGAAAGAAATGTGGATGCTCTAGCCTGCTATAAGCCTTGGCTAGAACGAGTGCCGTATATTCAAAATGAAATTATTAATGCATTCGCTAGGAATGGGGATATAGAGAGTGTCTTAAAAATTTTTGATGCTGTCTTAAAAAAAGACTACGAGAATAACCTTAAAAACCAGCTGCTTTGCTCTTGTGCTACTGTCTTTATTAGGGCACAACATACTGAACATGCCTTAACAATTTTGAAAAAACTCACAGAGCAAAAGCATCATGAAATTTTTATTCTTAATATTTTGTTCGATCTTGCCATATCCAGTAACATGGTGAATTCCCATACCTTTTTTGATGAAATAAAATCTCCTCAAAAAGAGACTATCTTAAAAAGCCTTATCCAAAAGTTAACGAACGCTTGTGAATGGGATCAGGCTATAGCATTTGCTCAAAAAATTTCTTCTAATGAAGAAAGAGAAGCATCCATTAAATCTATTGAAGCGCAAAGAATGCATCATTGAGAGGATTTTGAATAAGTTGGTAATTGGCTCTTCATTGGCAGTGTGCAATTGGATCCTGAGGACTTCTTGCAAGTGAATGCTAGTACTATGAACTTTATTCGAGAGAACAAGCTTGTTGGCTTAGCTCTCGGGCTTATCCTAAAAAACTATAACGAAAAAACTCATTTGGAAGACCGTAACTATAAAGATCTAGCAGATGCTGATATAGAAAACGCCCTGATGGTTGCCAGAAAAATAACTTTGTGCCCTCTTCAAGGAACAATAATCAAACACCTTATTCAATTTCTAATAGATAGCGGACAGCCTGAGGATGCTTTAGCCTGTTTTATGCCTTGGCAAGAAAAATTAAATTATTTGCTCCCTGAAGTCGCTAAAGAATTTATAATGAAAGGTGATGTAAAGAGTATTTTAAAATTTGCTGAAAGTAGCTCTCATAAAAATGTTCTGCTTTTCTTTTGTGCTAATCTCTTTATTAAGAATGGCCAGGTCGGGCATGCACTAAAAATTTCAGAAGAAGCCAGTGAAGAGAGCTGTTTAGCCAAAATCGCTTCAAGTTTAGCTGAATATGGTTACATTCAGGAATCTTTAAATATCTTTCACAAATTCCCCGAAATAGCGCATAAGCAATGGTTGTTTGAGAATATTATAGATCATTTAGAGGGTTTAGAAAAGTGGGATAGTATCGTAGAATTTGCTGAAAAAGTTCCTGATAACATAAGGGAGAAATACGATGAAAAAATTAGTAAAATAAAAGCAAAATAAGAATACAAATATCTTGATTCATAATAAAAAGAGGAAAAGAATACTCGCTTTTCAAAATTCATAACCAATTTTATTTTTGCCGAGGATTCCTATGAGTATACCTGACCATCATAAGATGCTTTACCGATCTCATCCATGGCATGGGATACCCCTTGGAGATGAATCCCCATTTGTCGTGAATTGCTACATCGAAATCGTCCCCACGGATACGATAAAGTATGAATTGGACAAAGAAACCGGCATCCTTAAAGTGGATAGGCCTCAAAAGTATTCTAGTCTTTGCCCTACATTATACGGCTTTTTGCCCCAAACGTATGCCGGAAATTTAGTGGGTCGCTACTGTACCCAGAAAATGGGCAATCAGCAGGAAATTCTAGGGGATGGGGACCCTGTGGACATTTGTGTTCTGACGGAAAAATGCATTCCCCGAGGGGACCTTCTTCTGAGAGCTCGACCGATCGGAGGTTTTAGACTCATTGATGGCGATCAAGCCGATGATAAAATTATTAGTGTTCTGATGGGCGATTTTGTGTATGGCGAGATGAAAGATATCCATGAATGCCCGAATGCTTTAATTGAGAGATTACGCCACTATTTCTTAACCTACAAAGCTTCTCCTGAAAGGCTGAATAGCCGTGTCCAAATTACGCACACCTACAATGCGGCAGAAGCGCGCGAGATCATTAACTTATCAAGAGAGGATTACCGTGCAAAATTTGCAGGGCTTTTGAATAGTTAGAAGTCCAGCAAAGGTTATCCTTCCAGAAAAGGGGTGTGGGAGTCAATCTTGGGTTTTATGAAGCCAGCACCTTCTCGATGCGTCAATGGATCATCATCGTGCATATTCTCCGCAATTTCCGTCGTCATTTTTTTTAAAGTAGTTTGAATTTCCAGAATATGTGTATCTGTGTCATTGAAAGGAACGTTGTACTTTGGAGAAATTTTTTGTCGTATTTTTGCTTGTAATTTGAATTTATGATAAATTAAGGGTTTTAAATTCAAATTTAAATGAATTATGCCGTACATAACTTCTAAATTAGAGAATTACAATAGCATTATCGATAGTTTTGCTCATTCTCAAAATCCCTACAGCAGAGTTGCGGCTCGAGGAATGAAGCTGACTTTAATACCTTTGCAATTCGGTGCGAGAGCTATTGATACGATTATTGGTGTCGGAATGGGCTTTGGATCTTTGGCCACACTTGGTTTAAAGCCAGAATTCAATAAGAGAGTCTTTATACAACTTAAATCTTCAAAAACTATATTCGCTCAACCTTTTACGCATGGCATTTCTTTGATTGGAGGCAAGAAGGGGCAAGAATCAATGGAGGACGGCTTTTTTCTCTCCTCTTGGACTAGGTCTCGTAACCGTAGAGCTGAAAAATTAGCTGATTCAAAGAACTTATTTAAAAGGCAGGTGACTTCCAGGCTGACCTATGGATTGCTTGCTGTTGCTTGCATTGTCACGAGAACAGTGGATGCAGTACTATCAACCCCTGTTACCCTCCTCGCTCTTGTCACACTTGGTAAATTCAAGCCGCTTAACAATACGGCCATTCGAAGCCTTAAGTTTGTCGGTATAGTGAATGACCTCTTTTATTATACTCTTAAATGCATTAACCCCAGAGCAGACACAGGGCAAGAAATTTCTCAAAAAACAATTGGCGATTAAATTAATAGTGGACTTAAGGACACCAATCAGAGCTAGCTGATAAGTGGCTTTTTTGCTTCTGAATGGAAAACCCCTCAGTACTGTAAACAGGTTTGCTTGCGAACTTCTCGTTTTGCTTAAATCCGTTAAGCTTTTTACTCAGTGAGCGAAATGGAATTTTTTAAATGTCAGCATGAAGTCTGAATAGAAAGAGATTATAGATCGCGACAGGGCATGATAAGAATGGCATTAGCAACTGCCTCAACTTTCTTATTTTGCTCTTTAATGCTCCCACAGGGGGAATTAATGACGTGGTTATTGAGCACCATTGTTGATGAAGAACCTCCGTCTAAATTCAGAGCTTCGACGCAACCGATGGAGAGAAGAAATTTGGCTAAACACTTTATGGCCATGCCCCCAGCAACACCTTGGATGCTTCCATCCACAACAGCAAACACCCACTCACCCGTTTCCTTAATCCCTACAGCTGTCCTGAAATGCCTTTTGAAAATGAAGGATTTTAAAGTGCCTTCAGGAGTGAAGTCTTCTATAATGCAACCATTTTTGATGAGGAGGGGAGCACCTCCAATTACATGATCAAGCCTATTCCATTCCTCTTCAGATGTTGATTCTGGAATGATTCTTACATTGTCCGTTCCATCGTTTGGGCGGAAGGCTACGATTCTATCAATGAGGACATTTTTGCCATCTTGAGACCAACCAATAGCACCTCTTAATTTTGTGGAAGTCCCGTACCAATGTCCGTCAATTTTTAATGCGCCACTTGGTCTTCCATCTGATTGCCAAAACCCCCCATTGATAGCCGCTAAGGCGCTATGACGTTTGGCAAGGGTTGCTACAGTTTCTCTTTTAATTTTATTTCCTTGGGCTTTTACAGGAAAAATAGAATTTTCTTTTGGGTCGACAATAAGAATATGAATGGATGTAAAGAGCCCCTCGGGGAAATAGTGATAGCTCAGGGCATCGACATGTGCTGTCAACCATAAAAAAACAATGAAGTTTTTCATAAATTTAGACATAAAAAAACTTTTTGTTCCAAGGCTAGCCTATAAGCTATTTTTGGAGTAGGAAATTGTTAGTAGTGGGCTTGCCCTTTAGAGTATAGATGGGTATAGTCAGTATTCTAAGACTTTACCTAAAACATACGACTTAATACCTAAAAACGACTGACTATGTGCATATCACTTGAAACCTACAATCATTGCTTAGACTCCTATTTTCAAATTCCTAAAAAAGGAGAGTGGCGAAGTGTAGACGTTATACGCCTTGCTACATGGGCGATGGGGGGCGTTGTAGTTGGAGGGATAGCGTGGGCGGCTGGAAGGAGTGCTAGCGGAAGCAAAAAGTTGTATCAAAGAATTCGCAGGCGAAATGTCGCTGAGCAAGAAAGTGTTGATGAAATTGCCCAAGCTATAATGCCTTCTTTATATCAAGCTGGGCCAGTGGAAATGACCCAGCTTTCTAGAGCTTCTTTGCAAAAAAATGAAAAGGTTGTTGAATTAGTAAAAGAGGCGATTACAACTTCGGAAAGAGAAGATTCATCAACATCTTCCTGTAGTTCTAGCCAAATTGGCACTGAAAGTCGATCACTGCGTGTAGCTGGAAACCGGTTACAACTCGATGAGTCATCGATAGGAGTGGATGCTAGTGCAACGGGCCCCTTGTTTGGCAGTGCTTCTCCGAAAAAAAATAAAGCCAAACTGCGACCGGAAATGGCTAATGAGAGAGTTCAAAAGGTGGTTTTTAATCAGCTTTACAACTCTTTCGGTTGCTATGCAGAAAAGAGTACAGCTTTAGTTTATGCTAAATTCGTAGAATTTGTTAATGTGCTAGATCTAGTTAATTCGGGAAAAGCCACAAAGACTGATAAGAATAAGATTTTCGAATACATCCCCCTTCTATTCTGTACTACGGGAATTCAGCTGGTGGCCCCTGATGAATATGAACGGCTAAGCCAGTTCATGGAATTTTGCTATGTTGGGATTAAAATCAAGCCTTTAACCCCTTTATCGACAGAATCTCAATCAAGGTTTTTTAGAGGTATTTTAAATAGGTTAGTTGAGGGTATGGTAACAATTATTGTAGATAAGGAAGAGAGTTTAGAAACACGTATTGCTGCACGTTCATTATTTTTGACTTTTGGTAACCCACTTTCTGTAGGCTTGAGTAAGAATGTTTCCGATAAGAAGTTTTCAACTATTCTTCATGATTTAGAAAATGAAGAAAAAAAGATGCACAAATTGCCCCATAGTTAGTATCTTTTTCTCGGATCTATTTAGCTAAAGTTTGAGGGACTTTAAAATTTGTTATCCCACTTTATTTCCAGAAGAGTGTTGCGACTGGAAATGGAATCGAAATGATGAGAGTTAATTACTCGTTATTTGGTACCAAAATGATTTTGAAGGAAATGGAAAATTTTTTATCTTTTCATTTTTATAAAAAATGGTCTACTCACTTAGAGTTTATTGAGAAACCTTTTTTTTGGAAGGCAATCATGAAAGCAATCTTGGCAAGTTTATTTCTTTCTTTTAGCTTTATGGGGTTGGATGCGCAGATGACTCATCTAAAAAAAGTAACGGAAGAAATTCAAAAAGAAGAGCAGCTGTTGCCGTTTAATGAACTGATGCTCTCTTGGAATGCTGCTCGCCCAACCAAGGGGCAATACCAAATTTACTTGAGTGTCAAAATTGATGAATGGACTCCTTGGCTCCATTATGCATCCTGGGGGAGTGAAGGCCAATCAGGTTACATGAGTGCAGAGCCAGATTGTCCTGCCAAAGTTTGCCAGTCTGCATTAGGAGTCGAGGACAAATGGGCAACAGGCTTTCAGATTAAAATAATAGCAGAAAATGATGCAATATTAGAGAGTATCACTGCGCTGCATGTCTATACAAACGGGGATCAATTTGAAGAAAAACAGCAAGTTAACCAATATCCTTCATCCATTTACTTGCCAGTGCAAGGTTTATCTCAAATGACTTTAAATCACGCTCGATCTCAGGATCTCTGCTCACCAACGTCAACGACAGCAGTTGTGAGATTTCTTTCTCAAAATCCTCAAATTGATCCTGTTCAATTTGCGGACAAATCTTGGGACAAGGGTTTTGATTTATTCGGCAATTGGATTTTCAATATTGCCCAAGCCTCTGCTGAGCTTGGCCCTAATTGGAATGTGTGGATCGAAAGACTTACCAGCTTTGATGATATTTACAAACGATTATTGGCAAGGACACCGGTTGTTGTTAGCGTGAGAGGGCCGTTAAAAAACAGCGCATTGCCATATTCTAAAGGCCATTTGTTAGCAGTAATTGGGTATGATGCTGAGCAACAAAAAGTTTTTTGTATGGATCCAGCCTTTCCTCAAGATGACAAAACAATCGTCGCTTACAATTTTTTAGATTTTTTAGAAGCTTGGGAACGGCGAGGAAAATTTGCTTATATCTTTTCTTTGGAGAACTAATACATTGATTTTTTAATTAAATTCTATGGAGATAGATAATGAAACCTGTTTTTTTAACATATCAAATTGATCGATTACAAGATAAACATTATGAAAAATTAAATAAGTTTAGTGTAGCTCACCCTTTAGTAGGGCGTGTAGTGGCTTTCTCTATAGTATTATCGGATGTGGGACTAAATGCTTTAAAGCATGTGGCATGTCTTATTGAGAGTGTAGCATTAGTGCCTTTTAACTTGATTGGTGGTGCATTTTACCCCAAATATTCTTTAAAAGATTCTATTTTTTGCCTAGAAGTGAGTGCTTCCATAGCCTTTTCCCTGCCCGTTCGTTTTTTGCTTGTGCCAGTGAAGTTAATTTCCCAAATTTTTGCTGCTGTTATTCATCCTGATAGAGTTCAAAGCATTAGGAACGACCATCTAACCTTTTAGCGTCTCTCCCCACCAGTATTTTAAAGCTATAAGGTCGCAAATATCTTAAAACCAAATTGCCTTGCCTCGGCAGTAATTTAGACCTTTAAAGCAACCCAGGGCTTGCTCTTTAAAAAATGCTTTAGGAGCTAGATTTTATATTATCGGTTTGCAATCATTCGACTTCCTTTAGAAACTGGAGAAGGCTGCTCTGTTAAAAACACATTATATAAGGCATTTTGAGCTAGATTTTTTAACTTTCGGATTTTATATGGAAAAATTTAATACCAAGTTGTATAGCTTGTTTAAAAAATAGTTTTCACTAATGGGGGCATTTTGGAAATAAATAGCTTAAATAATAATTTTCAAAATATTGAAAAAGGATTTAATTTTGCTGAATGTGTACCTATATTGGGCATTGCTTCATCAATTATTAGATCCAAGTTGGGCTTTCTTCAAATGATTTCAGGTCTAGCAATAAGCATAATAATGGGTTTTGCTGCTTTAGCTTCAAAGTTAGTTGCAAAAAGAACGACAGAGCTTCAATATAAGAAAGTAATGTTAATGGGATTAGATCATGCCGTTCACGGTGCTCTAAACATTTTGCGAGGGTATGGGGTTGCCTTTTTTGGGGTAGGGACGTTTGGTCTAGGAAATGCATTGATGATCATTCCAAATGCCATTAAAGAAGATAAGTTTGCTCCTTTCATTGGCTACGGAGTCGTTTTTAAAGGCTACAGCCATTCTGTTCCAAGAGTTATAAAAATCAAAGAATCCTAGATAAGTACTTGATTATCAAAGGTAGGCAAAATTTTTTTCTTTTTAGGTTATAAGGGCAAAATTTTAAATAATAATTATTAGTTTGATTAATAATTCAAATAGATTTAGCCTAAAGTTAACACCTAATTAGGGGGAGGAGCCATATGAAAAATCTAGAGGTCATAGCCACTATACTGCTATTGATTGGTGGGCTTAACTGGGGATTAGTTGGTTTATTTGATTTCAATTTAGTGACATTCCTCTTTGGACAATTCCCTGCTATTGTTAGAGCAATTTATGCCGTTGTTGGTTTAGCTGCTCTCTATCAAGTTTTTCAGTGGAAAGCTGTCCAAGAACGTTGGAAATGAACAATTTAAATTCCTTAATAGGATCTTGTAAAAGTTTTTGAATTTAGAAGATCCTTTTTTAGCTTTCTCAATTTCCTGTTGCCCATTCTATTGCATTACCCTATCTTTAGAGAAACATTGCGGCAATAAGTGTATTTTTTGAAATTCTTTCAAAAACTCCCCTTGACTGTGGCGGACGCTTGGAGTTTTTTTCTTCGCCTGAAAACTTAAAGTTACTTACTCCCGGTTACTAGGATGTATCCTGGGCAAATCATTGCCTACACAATTCGCCCCTTATGGCAAATTCCTATTGAATGGGTTACTGAGATAACGCAGGCACAAGAACCACACTATTTTATAGATGAACAGCGTTTTGGACCCTATAAATTCTGGCACCATGAACATCGTTTTTATCCCATTCCTAATGGTGTAGAAATAATAGATTTAATCCATTATAAACTACCTTTTGGCCCTTTAGGCAAAGCGTTTCATCATTTCAAAGTCAAAAAGGATCTTGAGCAGATATTTTTTTATCGAAAGGCATTTATGGAAGAGAAATTTGGCCAATATGTGGATGGGAAGCAACCATGAAGCTATTAGTAATGGGAGCAGGGTATACGGGGATGGCCTTTTTGAATTATTTACAAAACACTCCCCATGAAGTTTATATCACAACGACTAGAGAAGAACGCGTTGAAACCTTAAAGCCTTTTGGCGATGAAATTCTGATCTTGCAAGCCGACAATGACTCACGATTAAGAGAGGTGATTCTCTCATGTGATGGGATGGTTGTAATGGTAGCCCCTAAAAATTCAGCAAACTATCAAGAAACTTATCTTAAAACTGCGGAACGCATCGCTTTCATTCTAAAGGAAAAAACAACTCCTTTTTATCTTCTTTACACAAGCAGCACTTCCGTTTGTGAAGGAATCGAAAACGAGTGGGTATTTGAGAATAGACTGCTAGATCCTCAGTCTGATAATGCTAAAATCTTATTGGCAACAGAAAATACTTATCTAAATTGTGGTGTCACCAGCTGTATTCTTCGACTAGGTGGTATCTATGGCCCTGGAAGGGAGCTTGAGAAACGTGCAAAAAGATTTTCAGGAGTTGAGATGGCTGGAGAGGGAGAGGAGGCAACGAATCACATTCATGTTGAAGATATTGTGTCTGCAATTGCTTTTTGCCTGAACCGCTCGCTAACAGGTGTTTATCATTTGGTGAATGATGATCACACATCTAGGAAGGTTTTATATGCTCATCTTTGCCATTCCATGGGAATTCTTGAGCCCACATGGGGTAAAAGGTTGGCAAAAAAAAAGTTTGGCTACAAGATTTCCAATCAGAAAATCAAGGATGCGGGGTTTGTTTTTCGGTATCCTCTTCTTAAAATTCCCACAACTACAGGCATTTGCGAGTAAAATAAACTGCGATTAAGGTCACTGCACCCGTCAGAATGCTACCCCAAGCCATGTCTGTGATTGTTAATAAGACGGGCCAACCCTTAAGCGTTGCTTGGTTCGTTAAGTCATACGTCCCATAGGCGAGTAAACCTAAAAGCATTCCTTTGATTAGCACGTCTTTATAACCGATAGGCACTTTAAGTTCAGGTATGACAACAAAAAAATTTAATAGGAAAGCGTAAAGAAGGTAAAATACAAGTACTGGCCAAAGTTTCATTGAATCACTGAGGAGATGGCCAATACTTGGGGCGTACAAACGTTTGAACATCAATCCTAACCACACGGCATCTATGACAACCAATGAGATAAGAATTGTCAAAAAAGAAAAAAATTGCATTTTCATAGACACCTTAATCTCTTAGCTGTTAACATTTTTTTGTTTTTTTATTTATATATCAAATAAAAATTTGTCGACAGGTTGCCGCTAAAGGAATTGTAATAAATGAGCCATTGTCAAAACCTAGCTTTAGTTACAGGGGCTTCTTCAGGTATTGGTGCCGCTATTTCTCGAGAATTGATCCAACAAGGTTGGAAAGTTATTGGCGTGGCTCGCTCGCACGATAAGCTTGCTAAAATGCGAGAAGAACTCTCCGAAGCTTTTATCCCGGTCGTTTGCGATGTAGCAAACAAAAAGCATATCCACGAAGTTTCTCAACAGTTAATTCATCAACGTCTGTGCCCAACGCTTTTTTTCTTGAATGCTGGGATAGCGGGTGAAGCGGTCCTTGAAAACCCTGAACATTTTGATTTAGCAATGCACGAAAAAATTATGCAGACTAACTATTTTGGTGTTCTTGCTTGGGTTGAATATTGGGAAAAACTTTGTCAACAAAATGGCAAAACAAATTTTATCGTAACAAGTTCCATCAATGCCATTTTTGCACCACCTCGTGGCAGCGCTTACTGCGCTTCTAAAGCGGCTATTGCTAGAGCTTTTGAAAGTCTATCTCTAACCTATTTTGGTACCAATTTAAACTTTTCTGTAATGTACCCAGGGCCTGTTGATACAGCTGGGTTAAAAGGCAATCTTCCTTTTACATGGAGTGCAGAAAAAATGGGCAAACGCATGGTGAAGTTTGCTTTTAGCGGGAAAACCGTTTGCCAACCTTTTTTATTTTACAACATTTTGAGTCGATTCCTGCGCCTATTGCCAGCTAGGTACACCATGCGATTGATCGGTAAAGTAGAGTAGGCATTCTTGTGAATAACGCTATGTTACTATTTGATGGCCTACCAAACGTTGGGTTGACCTAAAGGGCCCCCACCTAAATGGGCTTTTGGTTCAGGTTGGAAACAAGGAGCAAGAAGAAAGTTATGAATACTACTGTCTTCCCCACCAATCGGAAACCTTTGGTAGCCTCCCGAATAAGTTAAACGCTCTAAGGTTGCGTAAAGTTTTCTTCCATCACGAGGGGAAAGTGTCGCGCCGTAAAAAGAGGAAAAAATCATTCCAATTAAGATTAAGGGGGAGGTGCCGACAATGGCAATATCTTTGCCAAACTCCGCTAGTCGTGCGGTAAAGCGGGCTTTTTCTTCTGTGGGATGCCAAAGTTGTGCTAAACTCACAATTTTTCCGATTTTGTTTAATACATTAAGCGTTATTCCAATCGGTTGCAGTAGGAAAGATGCGAAAAATAAAGCACTGCATTTAATGCGCAAGACCATACTGGAATCATCACAGTATTTTTCCTTGGTCGTAGTATCGACAATAAAGCGTTGTGTTTCTTCAGCTTTTGGCGCTAAAAAAACCCCAAGTTCTTTTAATGTAGCGCGATTTTTCTCCTCCTCAGCATCCATTGCCTTGCTAACAAGCACTATAGTCCACTTATTTAAAGGTTTTAAATGAATAAGATCGACGCCGATCCGAGAAGCTTTATCCGCAGCTTTAATATCGGACTCAAATCCATTGAAAAGAGTGTTTCCAAATCCCTTAAAAACATTGATGCTGAAGATGGAGATAGTATTTAACATTTAAAACTCACTTAATATAAGAAATATTACAGGGGGTTTTAATTAGAAATACTTGATAAAAAATTTCATACGTGGTCATCTCCTTTGATAGCTTATATCAAAGGAAGCAA
>VKHO01000057.1 GCA_011125455.1 Chlamydiales bacterium STE3
TCTCATTTTTTATTTGTGGAAAAATAAATTTAGAGAAATGAAGCCTTTTTTTTAAGTCGAATCTTTTGAACTTAGTTATTTGCAACTCACATTATTTACTCAAATCCAATAAGAGCACAGCTAGAAATAGAATTAGCATTAAACGAATGACTTCCGTATTCTGAGAAAGGCGATGGTCTTTGGAAGAAAAAAGTTAATCATTAATGTACTCTATATTAGAGAGATTATCTAATTCCTAAGGCTTTCAAAGAGATGTTTAATACTAATGCAACCCTTTATATTGAGAAGATGAATGGGGCAAGGAGAATTTTTATGAATGCTGATATAAAATATTCATATAGGAATGCTGTTTATGAAGTGACTGTAGAACTTAATGAAAATACATATGAATCTACTACTGTGCTCAAAACGCCCAAAAGAACGATTCCCTCAGATATTATTCAGCTGTGTTATCCAACAAAGAACCAAACTTTAGATTTTAGAGAAGTAGAAACAGATCTTAATGATCTATGTATTAGGAAAATAGAAAAAGTTGTCAACGGACCATACAAGATTATTTTTGATAAGAAAAAACCGCCTTCAATTTGCTTTCAAGGGCCGCATTCGATCGGTGACAAGATAAGTATCATTCCTGAAGAAATATCTTATGAAGAGTTTGCAACAAGATTTAACGACCCAGACGTTTGTAATATTGGAACAGGAGATGTTGACTTCATCAATAAAGCTGGAGATTCCCTAATTTCTTCTGAAATGAATGATTGCATAACTATTTTTGTCATTGAAAAAAAAAGCACAGCTCTTACCTTAGTTTTCGGTTATCACATCAGTTCAGGAAGCACTGCTGAAGAGATGGAGGACACACTCCGCGGTGAACTTACAATTGATAGTGAAGCGCGTTATGAAATTGTCATTATCGGAGGAAACAATGATGAACAGTCCAAAGGCCTCCTCACGCTTATTCAGCAGAAATTTTTACCTAAAGTCTTCAAGAATTATTATGACATTATTGGGATATTTTATAATCTCATTGAAAATAGTGGCTTTGATTATATTAGTACACATATTGATATGAAAGCTCATTTGACTTTTTGCAAGCATAACTGATTCAAGCGTAAGTTCGTGTCTCATGATGCTAGCTTAACTGCTAATGTAAGACAATCTTACCTAAGGTGTTCATTTACTCACTGATATAGCCATCTGATTTTCTTTTAAAGGAATACCGCATCTACCATTACTTTATGGTAGCTAGATTAGCGTTTCAAAAAGAGCTTAGCACCTTAGCCATTTTCGAAAACTGCAAATTTTGGAGTTTTACAATCAAGATCTAATTAGTCACTGCATAGGCTTAGAACAACCTACTATACAATCCCGGGATAAAACTTTTTAGAATCATTAAGACATTTTCCGAATCTGCAAAGTTTAATTATTATATGCCCAAGCTTGCAAGACAACGCCCTGGAAAAGTTAAAAGATTTGCAATTAATAAGCTTGGATTTATTTAACTGCAAACGCATTACAAGTTCAGGGCTCATAAATTTAAAAGAAATGCTTTTGAGATATTTAAATCTCTCCAATAGCAGCATTGGAAATGAAAGATTAAAAAATTTGCAAGGTCTGAATCTGAAATACTGAGACTTAAAAAGTTGTGGCATTTCAGATAAAGGGCTTGCTCACTTACGTCGAATGTTATTCGAATCTTTAAGGCTAAAAAATTGTAACATTTCAGATGAAGGACTCGCTTCTATACAAGAAATGTCTTTGGAATATTGAAATTTGATAGAATGTACTCAAATTACCACTAAGGGGCTAGATCAATTAAAAAAACTCAACAGACTTCTGGTACTAGCTATTAAATCGTTTATTAGCCAACCATCACCCACATAGACTTTTCAGGCCGAGTGCCCTAAAATGGCAGTTTTATTGTCTAATCAAGTTTCAATTTTTGAGCTTTTGTATAAGACAGTCTTACACTATTTAGGTTGTAAGCTGTTTTGTTTATGCCTCAGATCCAAAATTCTCTTTTGTTTTAATGTCATCATAGAAAATCTCAATTGGCACCCTTCCTAGCAACAAAAATCCCCCACTTTTTAACAGACGGCTTAGAAAAACCTTCAACCTATTTTTCGGGCGCAATGTTAGACGTGACCATGTTTTATGTAGATCAATAAGAAAAATCTTCCTCGTCACCTATAGCCATTCTTTTGTTGGCTAAATGTTGAAAAAAAGGTAATAAACAGTAATGCCCTTGCAAATGCAGGTAGGATTACGTTAACAGCGAGTGTAATAATAATTTTAATATGAAAAGTTTTTAAATTAATTTTTATATTAAAAAAAAATAAATATCTTTATTTTTTTGATGCGTTTATTTAATTTTGTCAAAGAAAAAAAAGGGCAACTAGATGAATTATAAATTAGTAGTTAACTCAAATTTATCCCCCGCCAGATTAGCTTTTGAGAAAGCTTTTGCATATAAAAGGGACGAGTCAAAAGATAAAAATGTGGCTCGCATTCTGTGTAATGTACCCATTATCGGAGGTTTAGCGGCCCTCTATCTCTTGTATGCATGCTATAATCTACATGAAAATTTTCCTGTAACAGTAACAGCTGAGCGAAAATTAGCCAAAAACCCTTTTGATCCCCATGCAGAAAAGGCTTTAACGACTTTGCGTAAAATCAATACAGCCTTAAAAACTAACGTGTTTATCGCTTTCACACCGCTAGCCCCTTGCTTGCTGCCATTGCAAATCACAGCCACATTAATGCGGTTTTCTCATAATTACCGCTAAGCCATGTTTAGCTGACTCTAGAACCATTATTCTCGTATTTAGCGCGATCAAGAAGACCTGAGGTGAAAGCCTCTTTAGGCAATTGAACTTTCCCTCTATCAAAAGAAGATGGCTGATTAGGATATAAAGCGCTTAGCAAGTTTGCCTTAAATTGCTCTAATCCTTTTCTCAAATCCAAGGTCATAAGAAGGCTATAGTCTCCCGTCTCCTCATCGTAGTAGGTTTCCTCGATAATAAAATTACGCGTTGCGTCATTCAAACTCTGCCACCACCCTTCATTTTGAACCTGTTCTGCTGGCTCATTGAGAAAACCAAAACTTGCATAAAATCCTATAGCGTCAGTACTACTATCAAGACAAACCCTTTGGCAACCCATCTCGAGGGCATCTAGAATAGCTGCAGCCAAAAGCAAAGAGCCTAACTTTTCTCCCTGCATATCATCATGAATATATAAAGAATGGATATAGCACTCTTTTTTACTTAATTTAAAAGAATAATCCATTGCCCCATCAGGTTTATTAAATGATTTTAAATGACGTTGGCTGTCTAACAACACTAATCCACAGCGAATTGTATTTCTATCTTCTCTATAAAGTCCCCCATTTGCAACAGTCGCAAAAAAAGGCTCTGGAAGGTCGACGTATAATTTTCTAGCTATTCTAGGATATTCACTTATATGAGGTCTTCTAATCACAACATGACGAGAAAATAAAGCAGGGAGAATGAGCAATTCCAAGGTCGATGCGGCGTATTTTATTAGGCTTTCTGGATAGATCACTCTTTGGAATAAAGACCTTACCATGTAGTAAATTTGGGGATTGAGGCTTGCACTGATCGCGCTTGAACACTCATCTACCTGGCTTCTTAGTATTGGCTTGAGAATGGCACTTTCTAGTTGTTCTAAAGCCCTTTTGCTAATATCGTCTAATTGTTTAATGAGACTAAGCTCTAAATACTTTTCTAAATTTCGATAGGTTTTATTTTCACTTTTTGTAAATCTATCAATTTCACAAGAAACTAATGATCTTTCAGGATTAATATTCAATTTTAACCTACATATTAAGTATGCTATCAACTAAACAATAAATAAAAACTCTTAAGATTTAATTAAAAAACTATTTAGAACTGATTAAACGAAAAAGCATTGCTAGAAAAAGACCTGCTAAAAAGCCTCCAATGTGCGCCATGTAGGCGACACCTCCAGCATCAGGATCTGCCGAAGCCGAAGAGACTCCACTAATAAATTGCAGCAAAAACCAAAATCCGATGACCAGCAACGCAGACATTTGAGTGACAACGCGGCCCACTAAAACATTCACCTTCCCTCCCGGAAAAAGAAAAATGTAGGCTCCTAAAACACCAGCAATAGCGCCAGAAGCACCTAGATTTGGAATATTAGAACCAGGGGTAAAGAAAAGTTGGGCGAATGTAGCTGAAATTCCGGAAAGAAGATAGAAAATGGAAAATTTTCCCTTGCCAAAAGCATCTTCCACGTTATCGCCAAAAATCCAGAGATAGAGCATATTTCCCGTCAAATGTACAACATCGCTATGCATAAACATGGCTGTAAAAATTGTGATCCAATTCCTAGAGGGATTTTCAAGAAACCGCCGAGGGATGAAGGACCAATGTAGGATGAATTCTTCCCCACCTCCTAATTCCATCAAAAACACAACCACATTGAGAAAAATCAATAGATAAGTCATGACAGGAGCGTTTCTTCTCAAAGAATTGTCATCGCCAATCGGTATCATTGTCTACATCTCATCGAGTAAACTAACCATATGGCAATTGGAGCATTTTAATCAAAAAATTTACACCGTTTCATTTGCTATAAATCTGCTTGCCAGCCTGTTTTCTCTAAAAACTCATCATATGTTCCAAGATGGCACTCTTGATG
The DNA here is from genome assembly GCA_011125455.1 of Chlamydiales bacterium STE3. NCBI lineage: Bacteria > Pseudomonadati > Chlamydiota > Chlamydiia > Chlamydiales > Chlamydiales bacterium STE3. Next base: position 4,687 of record VKHO01000057.1, read on the forward strand.
GCTTTCATGGCAAACAATTATCTTATCTAAATGCATGCGCCTTAAAATATGCTCACTATGCGTAACTATGACAACAGCTCCTTTAAATTCATTAATCGCGTCTATCAAGGCATCGATTGATTCCATGTCTAAATGGTGTGTTGGTTCATCAAGTAGTAGTAGGTTGCAGGGTGTGGCAATGATTTTACCTAAAAGAACCCGGCTTTTCTCTCCCCCCGAAAGCATCTCATTCACTTTATTTGACTTATCACCGCCAAACATCATTAAGCCGCAAATTCCTTTGACTTGTGTCAAATTTAACTTAGGATTTGCAGAAGAAATTTCCTCGTGAATAGTATTTTTGGGATGCAATCGGTCGATATTGGTTTGTCCAAAATACCCTATAGCTAGGTTATCAGATCGTTTCATAAAGCCTTTTAGAGGCTCTAACTCCCCTGCCAATAAACGCAAAATAGTCGATTTTCCACGACCATTTTTTCCAATGATCGCTATGCGCTCGCTATTTTCGATAGATAGAGAGAGCGATTCAATCAAGTGACGTGTGGCATCCGATTGATAGGAAAAGCAAAGTTGATTGGCATCCAACATTTTTTGCCCGGGAAAAGTGGCTGTATTAAATTCAAAATCTAACTGGTAGAGCTTAGCTAAGCTTTCAATAGGCTCAAGGCGCTTTAACATTTTCTCTTTTGACTGTGCTTGTGTCGCCTTAGATGCTTTAGCACCAAAGCGGTCGATAAAACCTTGTAAGTGCTCTCGTTTTTTCTCTATACCAACACGCGTTTTTTCATGAATCTCTTCTTGCATCATGATTTGCTCATAGAAAGCGCTCGTACTTCCACGAACTTTGCTGAATTTCTTGCGATGAATGCCCATTGTATGAGTAGAGACGCTATCTAGAAATTCACGATCATGGGAAATTAAAATAAATTCCCCTTTCCACTCACGCAAAAACTTCATAAACCAACGGATGGAGACAATGTCTAAGTAGTTTGTCGGCTCATCGAGTAGCAAGCAATCAGGTTCTCCAACCAAAACCTTCGCCAACTGCAAGCGCAATTGATAGCCTCCAGAAAACTCCCCAGGAGCGCGGTCTAGATCTTTTTCTGTAAAGCCCAAGCCGAAAAGGATGGTTTCAGCCTTATAAATGTAATCTTCTTCTCCAGGCCGAAGCCCTAAAGCCGCCTCTTCCACTAAAGTTGGACGAGTAAAGACAAGATGCTGATCCAGCATGCCGATAAGGTAATGTTTACGCTTTGAGATGGTTCCTTTATCTGGCGTTTCTTGCCCCACGAGCATGCGGAAAAGAGAGGATTTTCCCGCTCCGTTACGCCCAACAAGAGAACAACGCTCACCCGGCTGAATGGTAAAGCTGGCATTTTCAAACAGGGATTCGCCATTATAGGCTAAAGACAAGCCGTCAACTTGAATCATGGGACCTTCTCAAATTAATTAGTTTAGCAGGAAATCATAACAAAATAGAGAGAGAAACAAAAGTAAAAAGGCAGTCTGGAATTAATCTATTTAATGATTATAATACCTTTTAATCAAGGTGGGAAAATGGATGGACAAGTTAGAAGAAAAAGCTAAAAAACTTGCAATTGACCAAGTAAAAAAACACCTTTTTATTTGTTGTGATCCCACTAAGGCAAAATGCTGCAAGCAGGAAGACGGATTAGCGGCTTGGGAATACTTGAAAACACGCTTAGCAGAGCTTCATTTAAGCGAGCAAGGCGGAATTTACCGCTCAAAAGCCGATTGCTTAAGAATTTGTATGAAAGGGCCGATAGCTGTGGTTTACCCAGACGGGGTTTGGTATCATTCCTGCACCCCAGAGATTTTAGAACAGATCATCCAAAAACATCTCATAGGTGGAAATCCTGTGAGAGAATTTATGATTTCACCAAAAGGAAATGTATAATGCCATTTACAATTGATGGACAATGGATTCCCAGCCCAACCGAAAAGCCTCAGAAGAAACCCGTTAAAGTGCGTTTAGCTAAGCGCGGTAAAAACATTGTCACATTGGTTTTAAATCTTGATCTACCAGATAAAGAGCTTGCCGCGCTAGTCTCCCAAATGAAAAAATGCCTAGGCTGCGGCGGCGCTATCAAAGAAGAAGGCGTGGAACTCCAAGGCGACAAGGTCGCCTCGGTGATCAGTTTCTTAAAAAAATTGAGCATTAAAACCTTTTAATCATCTCGAGAAGCGAAAAAGGAATTTCTAAAATGCTCTGGGTTGACGTCTAACGCTTCTGACACAATATCAATAAAAAGCGGATTTTCAATCGAACACCAGCTCCTCGGTCTGCGAAGGGTGAGAATTTTTTCCTCATCGGGAAACTCCGCTTCTCTTTCTTCCTGAATGCATCTTTGAATCGTCTGATAAATTTTGGAACAAAATTCTTCTGGAGTCATCCCGCAAAGATCTTTCCCTATTTCCTTGATCAACATGATTTTATACTCTGCTTCTTGTTTCTGAAAGTCTTCTACAAGCTGTGCAATCTCATCAATGGCATCTCCAAACTCTTCTGGATCAAAGTTATATCTTTCATGAAGTTTTTCAAACCAATCCGCATTTTTTTCCATTTCATGAGCACTGAGACAAAAACATTTTTGTAGAATCTTTTGGATCGGTTCAGGAGAAAAGTAGATCAAACAACTTTTGGTTACATGCTTATCACGTGGTTGTTCTGTTAAACTTAATTCTGAAACAATGTCTTGTATTTTTTCTTCAAGAGCAAGAGATTCTGTAACAATGCTGGGCTTGACGTCAAATAGTATTTCTCTAAGAATAGGAATATTCTCCGGATGATCGTGTTGGAAATTGACGTTAATGAAGTCATCGAAAAAGGGGTGTCTCTCCTGAATATCAAAGGGAATCTCTGCTAAAGATTGCATCTCTGCTACTTTTTCTTGATAGATAGCAAGAATTTTTTTCTTTTCAGGAGTTAGCCTACCTTGGCTGTATTGAGTAATCTTAGTGGCAAAGTTATTAAGAAAAAACCTCATTGCTTCCACAGGATTAAGCTGGCCCATTGCAACGTGATTAATCAAAGCCAGTGTATCTCGACGCACCCCTTCTGATTTTCCATCTAATAAAGAATCTATTTGGTTAACAGCTGTAGGAAGGCCCATCGTAGAATTATTAACATTTTCTAAATGTGTAGCCCTTAGCACTCTAGTAAAAGTGTGTTCAGAATGATGCCGTATCATTAGTGCGGGAATAGTGCTTGAATGTGCTGCTTGGTAGCTAACTATGCTATCGCCTGCTTCTGAACGAATTCTAAGGGCTGGTGCTTTAAAATATTGCTGCGTAGTCGGTCCAATATCAAATTCTTTACCGGTCGCATAAGCTACGCTGAATTGCAGCCACAAGGCTGCTACACGCATAGCCAAATGATCTTGAATATTTTCTCTGTAAAATTTTATTCGCTCAACCGGATCCTGCATTTGTTCAAAAAAGGACTGAGGAACCGGAAGGGGGTCTACAGTACGCCACACTCTCCCGTGGTGTTCTATTAGCCTTGTGCGCAAGGGGTCCCTTGTCGATAGGCTTTCTAAACCCACTTGTTCTCCTCGAACTTCATGGTGGGGTCTCGGGTCAATAATTTCCCTTTGTGATCCTGGGCGGATAGCCTTTGGCATCTTCTTGTCCTTTGCTTGAGTTTGAATGTCTTATAGAGATCTGAAAAATAAAAAGCGAACCATTACTGCTTTTATTGAGGAAACAATTATATCAATAAAAGAAGTTATTGTAAATTAATCTTAAAAAGGGGTGTGGTTTATATTAATATGAATGAAAAGAAAAGTCTTAAAGAAAATAATATTCAATATTTAAAGTAGAATTAGGGTAGATTTTATTTTTCCTTGTTCTACCTTCAACGGGATCTATTGTTACTGCTCTCAAAGCTCTTTTATGGCCCCCTACATTTAAATGACTAGAAAAGCCTCTACTTTCCAAATCTGCGCACCTATCCACAAAAGTTCGATACACTAATGCAACTGCTTTCGTCTAAAGCGAGGAATAGTAGAGTTATTACAACTTCACCTGCGGCGCTAGCTCTTTTAAAAGGGGGCCACAAACTCGCGGCCTCCATCGCATAATATGGCATCGACATGCCAAAAGTATTATTGAATCCGAGGAGTTAGGGAACTCCTGGAACTGATCGCATTGGGACTAAGGTGATGCTGCTTTGAATTCAAAACCCACCAACAAGTAAAAGAATGCATAGCCGCTTTACTTTAAGTTATAAACCTCAAAAGATTCTATGTTCCCACCGAAGTATTAAGAAAGGCCATGACTTCCCACTCTTTAAAGACTTAATTTTACCTTCAAATCAGCGGGCCATAAAAGATCCTTTAATTTTTGTGAAGAACTGTTAATTTTATAAAACTGCTTGCTTTATAAAGTGCCTCTCTTTACAAGTTTTATAGCATTTTCTGACTTGAAAGCAAATTTTTTAAACAACGAGTATGGCCATGAAATATTTTTTCTACTTTATCGTTCTAGTCGTGTTCTCAAGCTGCTCTCCGCATGTTCATGAGCAAACAATTTCTTTGTCCAAAGAAGATCTTACGCTTATCTCAGAAGCCTTAGCAGAACAGAACAGGAAAACCGAATTTTCTATTGATCAGCCTCATCTTATCGTTAAACGTATTCCCATTAAAGATGTCCCTGGATTTTCAGCTAAGTGCAATGAAAACGTTGAGATGGACCCTCTAATCGCTTTAGGCGTTGAAGCTGTCGGTTTAAGTCCTGGAGAAGAATTTAGTTTTTATGTTTTCACTACTCGAAACCCCGGAATGTGGATGGGTAACTTTATCGCTAATGACGAAGGTCGGCTTATCTCTCCTCGCTATTTAAGTCGAGCTCCCTACTTCTTTTATGAGCTATTAAAAGAGTGCAGGAAAGGAGAAGAGTTTTCCTTTGTGCTTATCTCAAAAGACAAACAAAAATGCATTGCAGCCAGCTACATCCCAGACCCAATTTCTGCAAAATGGAAGGATGGGGCTTCTGTCAATTTAATCAGCTTAGATGAAGACTGCACCACGTTTCAACTTGTTGGTAGGGGGTTTCAACCCAATGAAATGCTAAAAACGATTTCGATTTCTTGCGGAGAATTTGGCGAAATAAATTTTAATACTCAAGAAGATGGGACGTTTAGAATGCTCCTATCACCAGCTGTGGTTGGCTATCCTGATGGTGGGGAAGCAAGGTTTATTATAAAACGCAAAAGAATGCCTGTAAAAACACTGCGCTACTACCATGGAAAGGCTGCAAAAATCAAAAAAACAGAAATCCCTTATAAAGACAAAACCGCTTATTAAAACATATAAAGCCCCTTTTATGAAATCCTTGGAAGAGCAAAATAAAGAACTACAAAATTACCTTAACCATCACATTCCCATTTGTCAAGCCATGGAAATCGCTGTTGAGAAAGCTTCTTCAACAGAGGTCATTTTAGCGGCTCCCTTTGCCAAAAACTTTAACCATCAGCAGACTATTTTTGGAGGGAGCCTTCACGCCGTAGCCACGCTAGCTTGCTGGACCATGCTCTATGTAAATTTACAAATGATTAAAGATAGGTCATTTCAAATTGTCATTACAGAAAGTCATGTTTCATACAAAGCTCCAGTCGGCGGCGACTTTAAAGCCGCTTGTTCTAAACCAGAATTAGAAGAGTGGCAGCGTTTTCTAAAAACCCTGCATAAAAAGAATAAAGCGCGTATTCATTTAACCGCAACGATCCATTACCAAGGGCTTTTATGTGTAGATTATCAGGGTACTTTTGCTGCTCTCTAGTTCACAAAAAAGAAGTCTTAAATAATTATTCTCTTCTGCTAAATTTCCCCACCCTAACCTCTAAAAAAAATTTTGAATAGCACAATAAAGAAAAGCGCTTTAGTATGACATTTTCCTGGGGAGAGTCATCACACAAGCGCTCATACTGCTGCAGGTCATTTTGGAAAAGAATAAGCATTTAAAGAAAAATTGGAGCAATTTTTTCAAAAAATGGGTAGACCCATTGAATGCCTTTGCTATCGAGTGCATTACTGCATTTAGATTTGTTTTACCGGCGGGCTTTCAATGGGCTTGGCGCAAATACTATTCCGGAGAAATTGAAACGGTGCGCATTTGCCTTGAAGGCCAAAAGTCCAAAAGGTTTGCCTATCTTTACATCCACGAATCTCCATATAAGCAACGGTTTACAGAAATGGCCGCTGTGCTATTTGTTCCAGGCGAGCACGCTAAACCTTATTCTTTGTTACATCTAATGGATTTAGCAAAAGCAAAACATGTTCCTGTTTTTAGTCTTTACATTCCTGGAATGGCAAATAATAAGCTTTTTTCAACCCACAGCCTTTTTTTAAAGCAAGCCATTACCACCATTTTTAAATACTACCAATCACAAAACAAAATACTAAAAGGTGTTCTAGGAATTGGCCATTCCAAAGGTGCTATTCTATTGACACACCGCCAATTCATCGTTAATGACTTGAATATTCTAGCAACTTGCTCCATCGCAGGACGCTTAAATGCTCCTACTCAAGATAGTTGTTTGAATACCGAATTGCGCTATTTGGTAAAAAAAATTTACAAGAGTATTCAACAAAAAAAACATCTACCTCTTATGCAAATTGTTCCTAGGCAAGATTGGAATGCCTCTCAAGAGTCTATGAAAGCCAGGCCAAATGAACGGTGTTACAGTGTTCCTGGTATGCATCTAAGTGGGCTTTATAAAAAAGAAACCTGCCAATACGTCGCCGCTTTTGTCGAGGAATTTGCCACAGCCCAATAAAGCAAAGGAATAGATTCACTAGAATTCTTCAAAAAAATGCAGAATACATTCTTTGGAGCCAAGCTCAGAATCAAGTGACCTCAAGATCACGCAAGGCTTCTTATTTTTCTAAAATATGGGGATGGCTTTAATCAAAGCAAAACTTCTCATTTCCCTAATTGCCAATGAATACTTTGCCCTCTACCGATAGGTTTTTCCTACGTAGGTTAGGTGGGCTTATTGTCGGTTCTCGCAAGATTAAAAAGATTTTCCTTCAAATAAAGATCAAAAAAGTTAAAGTCGCATCTGATCTCTAACTCCATGACTCTCTACAGAAAAGCTTGCAAAAGGAATTTCCGTTCCCCATTTGTTCCTGTAGTATATCTCAAACCCCATTCAGTGCCATTTGATAGATCTAACAAATGCGTTACAAAATACAAAAAAAGCAAACTTTTTATATTAATTTAACCCAAAAAGGGCCTTGTTGCATAAATCATCCTACGGCAAACCCATGCAAAATAACTAAATTTAAATCTTTTTAAATTGCCTCACTGAATT
>VKHO01000058.1 GCA_011125455.1 Chlamydiales bacterium STE3
AGATGTCCAGCTAGGGGCAGGCATTGTGGCCGATTCCATCCCAGAAATGGAGTATTTAGAAACCCTTCATAAGGGGGCTACTCTTTTTGAGGCTGCCAGCGGCTCCTAAACTATTACAAGCTACAGCTGACAGCACTCAGGACAAAGGCAAAAAATGATCCCTCAAAGTGATGAAGCTCTAAAGCATCGAGAAAGAAAATTTTTTGCAAATAGTGTAAAAGAGATTTTAGCGACTGATTAACAGATTATGAGTCTGTCAGAATCCTCAAACTACTGCATGCTACAACAACTGATATCAACTGGGATAGCAGCCTTGGGGCATTTCGGCCTATCCCAATTTGATGAGGTATCCAGTAGCTTGCCGTCCCTATTCGGTCCACCAATGGTCCAGTAATCTTGATGTAAATACGGTCAGATGTTGCCCTGCATTTACTTGGCGAGTATACTATGGAATTTGTGAGTTCGAGAACGTTTAATAAAATCTTTTAAAGATTACTTTAAATTATTTTAACAATCTTCTATAATTATAGCCTGTAATATTTTTAATCTCAAATAGTAAGGATTTTGAAATGACTTACCATATTTCCGTACGCAAGGCTTGTAGTTCATATACTGGACTTGATACTTTCACCGATAGGACCTTTACGCTTCAAGATAAAGATGAGTATGAACGAGTGCTTAAGTTATGCAAAAATAAAAAAAATATGGCCGGCCTTTTTAAAGCATCTATAATACCAATCCGAACTGACTCTTCCTCTATTGGTACAGACTTATTCCTACCTACATTGATTCATGGAGTTATAAAAACAAAAAACGCTTCAAAAGTTTGTTTTATTCTTTTAGCTCTTTTATGGGATTCCGTTACCTTGCCATTTCGGCTTATCACTCTTCTGCCCCGTGTTTGCTACAATGCTTTTGCCAAATCTACTGACCATCCATTGATTCCTTATTTAAAGGAAAAAGGATTAGATTCTTTAAATAGAAAGGGTGAAGTTAAGATACGAGTTTATGAAGAGACTATTAAAAATAGCAGATATGAAAAAAGTGGGTTTCGCTACAAATTATTTTTGACAAATCACGAAGTTCCATTTGTAGGAGATTTTTGTCAATTTGGTTCTTTTTCTTCTAGGCCTACCAACTCGAATTAAATTGGCAATCTTGCTTAGTGCATATCATTTGATATTCAAAGAATTAGCTATATAAATATGTCAGATTAGCAACTCGAAGCTTCCTCCACTCTTCAGCTGATAAACTTTTTCAATTATCCCCTTGGAAATATCAATGCCAGTAACTTCAATGCCTTCTAAAGAAAGAGGAATGTCCATTCTTTCCTGTCTCACAGGTAATGCTAAAGAAGACTTCCTGACAAGTTGCTAAGATTTGCATAAAAAGAAAGTTCAAGCTCGGGTTTCCTATATTTACAATCATAGTCGTTGAGGTCGGTATATTTTTCTAAGTTTTCCATTTATGAATTAATCACTAGGTTTTTAATATTTTATTATAATCTATTTTCAATCAGAGATTTATTTGATTTAATCTATTCAAAATCTTTCATATATTTTGCATGAGAGACTTTATAGAATCAGTCTCCCTTAGGTCGATTTATCCCAGAAATGGAGTATTTAGAAACCCTTCATAAGGGGGCTACTCTTTTTGAGACTGCCAGCGGTTACTAAACTATTACAAGCTACAGCTGACAGCACTCAGGACAAAGGCATTTCCATCTACTATGATTTTATATAAAAACACTTGGGAAAATCTGACCAATTATCCATCCATTGATCGAGACCGTCTGGTTTCTCAGGGTTGTAGATTTTAATCATCCACCAGGAACGATCACCCATGCCACAATCGTTTATAGGAGCAGAATTGCACGAATTCGCAAAAATTCTTCCTATAATCGGAAGAGTTTCAATAAAACCCCTTAAAATTTCGCACATTCCCTTAGAGGCATGAAATAAATGACCTTTGTCAAACGTAAAAAGAGCACCTAAAAGATGCCCGACAGTATGGATTATTCCCAAAGCAACCCTTGCTATTCCTGCCACTATCCCAATAAAAGGTACCTTTGTTAATGTATTGAGAGTAGTATCTTTTTCTGCTTTACCGGTTGCAAAGTCGCTATAAAGATACTTGCCAGTAAAGCTTTCCACCTTAGTTTCCATAACCATTCCATGTAGCAATCCTAAAGTGATGTTCGCCAAAATAAACCTCCTTCCTTATCATTTATAAAATGAAATAATTTTAATATAAATACACATAAATGTCAAAAAAGCTAGTTTTTTTTGTTTAAAAACTAAATTAAAAGTTTAATGTTTTTAATTTTTATTAAATAAAAATACATTTATTAATGTATGATAATTTCAATTTTTTTTCATTCTCTAGCCAACATTCTAGGAGCATCTGCCCCCCAGCCTGTAAAGTTATAGAGCGGCCGGCTAGATCAGCAACCGCATCGATCATTCTGCTTTTGCTTTTAAAGCTGATGCATAAGGACAACAAGAGAATATACAAATCCAACCAGCATGCGCTAAGGCATTTTACAAACAATCTTTAACGCGCACCATATAGAGAAGTAGCATCATTGCAATACTGCTGGGGACCGTTAGTGAAATAGCGTTTGTAATTGCCTTTTGCTAATTCTAAGAGAAAGGCTATCGCATTTTTTCAAAAATTTGCTATACTCACTTAGCTTCGTGTATTTCGGGGTCTCAGATTGCTCAAAATTTTTTAACCCTTAAATTTAAGGATCAATTTGAGGAGTTCTATGATACAGCTTTACAAGCTCTATACAAATTGGGAAGAAAAGGGTGTCAAAAAAATTGTCAAGGCCTATCCCTTGATGCCCTGTTCATAAAATTGACTCTAAATCAATGATTTAAGGAAAAAATAATGCAACGAATTTTAGTATTTTTGTGTTTGCTATCTGCGTGCATATTCATTATGAGTCCTCTAGCAGCAATAGACCTCCAAGATGAACAAGAAGCTAAAAATGATTTACGCATTCTGAAGTTATTACCAAATCTTTTATGCCCTTTAGCTGTGGATCCTGGCATACCTGACGATTTTATTGCTCTATCTCCTACAGGAATATTGGATTTGTATGATTGGATTTATTGGGGCCCTGAAGATGTCCTAAAAGCTTATTTTGAAGATCCTACTTCTTTAAAATCACCTATTTTAAGAGTAAAATTAAGCGCAAATGTTGCTCAGTTGGGTCCAAATTCATTTAGTGGTCAAGAATCCCTTGAAATACAAGAGAAAGAAAATCCTAAAGGGTTTGCTTCTATTAAAACTCAATGGGGAGATTACCCAGTTCTCGCCCACAGAACTAAAAAGGAAGGCCATTTAATTTTCATGGCTTGGGTGGGTTTGAATGATCCAGGAGCCGGCTGGACCCTGATGTTTAATCTTGTATATCCTCATAAAAAAGGACATCCGAACAAAGAGGATCGTCAGCTTTGGGGAAATTTAATTATGAAAACTACACCATTGAAGGATGGAGACTATTTTAAGGCTTACGGTCAAGATCTGCAGCCAGGATATACCCTTGTGAATTTCGGCGGAGCAAAATTGAAAATGCTTGCAGAGAAGAGACAAAGCGATGGAAAATTACAAGTTGTTGTAATTCCAGAGAGCTCCGATATTGAATTCCATTATATGGATATGACGGAATGCTTGATGGGTGCCAGGTGGAAATACGGCGAGCCCTTAGTTAAAGTTTATGGTGAAATTGTAGTCAATAAGGAGAACTTTAAGTCTATCATAAATAAAGTTACCTCCATATTTTTTAAAACTGTGCCGGAATTTTCATTCAAAAAAGAGGATGAAACACAATCCTTAATTTTTCAAAAAATTTGCGATAAGGCAGAATAAAAGCCTAAAGACTTCATTGGGTAGATAAGCTTTTCAAGGGTCAATGTGCGCGATACTCTTTGCGACATTCCCTCCAAAAAGCATTTTTAGGGTGATTCATTTATTACTGACACTCTATTAAAAAATTATTGAAATGAATTTTTTCGTCCTTCTTACCTCCGCAGGCTCAAAAAAAAAGTTTACACTTATTTTAAAGACTTTTTATTACGCGCCCTATCGCTATCCCACATTCTCATTATTTGATCAGTAAATCCATAATAATGAAGAGCAGAGATAAGAAAAATTACACCATTAGAAATTCTCATCACAGCTAAGGCAAGATCTTTCTATTCAAAATCATTTTTCGCTTTTGCCTTGTGAGCTCTTGTAACCGCTGCGACTAACCCGCTCGATTACCCCTTTTGTGCAAAAATGAGAGAGTACGAGGAGGAATATCAGTAGCACAAGTCTTTATAGTAGTAAACACTGACGTTTTCACAGACACCTGAATCATAGTATCGTTCTTTGAAGAAGACTTATCTAATCAGGAACCCAAGAAGAGCAAGTGGGTACTTGTATTACATGAATTTGGTAATTGTAATATGAGGTTGTTCTTCGGCTTTTGCCTAAAAAGTTAAATAATTTTAAAAAATTTTATTAAGTAGTTAAATCTTAAAGCATTGGAGAAATTTTGCAAAACCTGTTGACGTAGTACTACATTTGTAGTATCTTAATAGGCTAATCGATGGAGTTTTTGGGGTATGGAAAAAAAACGGGTGTTTGGAGAGCTTGAACTAGCGATCCTGCAAATCTTTAGAAGCAACGAAAAATTAACAGTCAGGGAAGTGCTGGAATTTTTGCGTGGTGACGACAAGTACACCACAATAATGACTGTCATGAATCGCATGGTAGAAAAAAAACTACTAGTACGTCAACGCGTTGGACAGCATTATGAATACTGGCTAAATGAAGCGGGCCAGACTGCTCAACCGAATTTCCTCGATAAATTAAAACAAAAAATTTTCGGGGGAAAGTCGGCCTCTATGGTTAGTTATCTTCTTGAATCTAGCAATGACATCACAGATGTTGAGTTAGAGAAGATGGAAAAGATTATCCATGAACTCAAAGAATCTAGGAAGCAATCATGATAGAAGAGTTGTTTTGGACCTATGCCCTTAATCTTATTGTTAATAGCTTTCTAGCATTCTTAACAACCGCATTTCTTATTCAACTATTAATATGTGTTTGTAGAGTACAACAGCCCCGTTTGAAAGCTATATTACTATGTATTCCATTACTTAAGCTCTTCCTCGATCCTTTTCTTTATGATTTTCAAAACTGGGCTCTAATGTATCAAATGAATCCACTTGAAGCTGAAGCCGGTTCAAGAATGCTTTCGGCTGTGATTTGCTTTCCAACCCCTATTGTAGACTTTATTCTTTTTGTTCCAGCTGTTTGGTTATCGATGAACAATGGCCAAACGTTTACTCCAGCAGATATGGTTGCTCTTACTATTGCACCTTCCATAGCCAAAAGAATAATCATTATCGTAGGAGCAGTTTCTTTTGTTCTATTTGGCATTTATCTATTTCGATTGTGCAGGTCGGCGAGAGCTCTATTTCGTATTACAAAAAATGCCAGCGATTGTAGGCGAGCTGTGCAAAACCAGTTACTCATACGTAAAATGAAACAAACCAATAGCAAGCTGATAACGTCATTCAACATCGGGGAGCCATGTGCTTTTGGAATTTTCCGCAAACAAATTTGTTTTCCTTCACAACTAATCGATAAATTATCCCAAGATGAATTTGAAGCGATTATTGCTCACGAACTTGACCATTTGCGCTGGTATGATGGTTTAGTGCGTGTACTTTGTCATCTTGCTTGCACTCTTTTTTGGTGGGTTCCTACAGGATGGTGGCTGAATCGTGTGAAATTTACTCAAGAGACAGCCTGTGATGCTAAAGTTAGTAAATTCAGTATAGCTAAATTGGATTTGGCTTCTGCAATTATCAAAACAGCCAAAGCAACGAGAAGGTCTACTATTCCTTTACTTTCTACCTGCTTTATTCAAGATCGATCGATTCTAAAAAGGCTGCAACCGTTATTAGAAGAACCTTTCGAAATGAATAATAAATTTAAGTTTCTCCAGATTTTCCTAGTAGGCTTTATAGCAGAGTCTATCTTTTTTGGGCGATTCTGGATTTTTTGAAAAACATGATAAAGTTGCATGGAAAAAGTGCATTTTTTTAACCTGAAATACTACGCATGTAGTAAAGGAGATTGTATGAAAAAATTGTTTGCCGGTAGTATGTTTTTTGCTTTAGCAGGAGCATCGTTAGCCTTTACAGCTAATCATAATATGTATTTAGGAAGCTCCTCAACTCATATAGTGAATACGGGATGCCAAGTGGTGGCTCTTTCAGAATTAACCCAAGACATGATAGAAGATTTTTTCACAGGAAAAACACCTCAATCTATACTTGAGTGCCCATCGGGATCTGTTTTACCCTTTAATTTATCGTTAAAGGGCGAATTTTTAGCCTTAGAGGTTGAAGATACATATAGTAATATTAAAATTCTGAAAACCTGCTTCATAAAGCGCCTGGAGGATACATTTGTATTTAGTACTGACTTGCAACACTGGAAGGATTTTCAAGAATTTTTTACAGGCAGGGTGGGAGTCTCTCTAAATATTGAAGAGGGCACTCCATCGGTTGGTTTCAACATTGAGTTAAATCAAAGAAGTTAAGGCATTTTTTCGGGAGAGGATACTTTCTCTCCTTTATGATCCAGTATAATCAGGATGTTTCTCCTTCTAAAAATCTATAGCCAGCATTCCTATTTTAATAACGTGTGGTTCTCTTAAGCTTCTCCCCTCCTTAGAACTAAATCCTCTGTTTGTTAATTTATTCAAGCCCACTGCTATCATCCAAATTGCATCTATTTCATGGCTTGCAAAGATATGTAGTGGATGGCTTGGCCAACAACCATGCCAGTCATTTCATTCTTCCCTATAATTTCCTAATGCTTTAATGCCCTTCGTCCACTTAACTCTATCAACCCAGCATCGATTAGGGATATTACGAACGGTAGAGATCAATAAGAGCAGTATCAGGCGTGATAGTGAAGACAAAGTTGCGATTCCTAGCTGCCTCTACTTTTGACATGCCTGCACTGTATTCCTTCCATCAGCATCATGAGGCAAGATGTGCTTGCCATGTGACTTAAGGCTTACTTTTGGCAAGTTGAAGATAATGTGTCAACGGCTCGCCGCCATTCTCATAATACTACAGTAAACGGATTAGGAGAGAGGAGGTCAAGAATTCTAATTTCAAAATTCTTCCCTTTAATGATAAAAGCTATTGCACTATGATTTGAATTGATCTGCAATGGATGCTATGAAACTATTTTATCGAATCACCCAAACATTTTTTTCCCTCTACTTTAAACTTTTTTATCGCCATAAGGTTTATGGAACGGAATTGATTCCTGAAGGTGCTGCCCTCATTGCATCTAACCACAGCTCCTATTTTGCCCCCCGATTATCGCCGCATCTCTTCCAGAAGAAGGCTACTATCTAGCTAGAAGCTCTCTTTTTAAAAACTTCATCTTAAGAACGCTGATTACAAACTTAAATGCCTATCCCATTGCTGGATCCCCACAGGATCTCAATTCTTTCAAAGTCATTTATAAACTGCTGAAAGAAGAAAAGAAGGTTGTGATTTTTCCTGAAGGCTACCGTACATTTGATGGCTCTTTTGGAGAAATTAAAACGGGAGTTGCCATGCTAGCTATAAAAGCTAACTGCCCCGTCATCCCAGTTTATATCCATGGTGCCTACGAAGCCTGGCCAAGGCAAAAGAAATTTTTTAATCTATTTGGCCACACTGCTTGCGTTTTTGGCCATCCTCTCTACCCTAGCAATACAACACCAAACAGCAAAAAACAAGACCAGGAAATTTTAACCAGACGCCTGAAAGAGTCTCTTGATAAGTTAAAAACTTGGTATCTTAGCGGAGCTCTAGGGTTCCCTCCTTCTTAAATTTAAGGCTAAACCATAAAATGCATTCTATAAGGATTGCTTTTTATCACCAAATGTTATAATAATGAATTTTATTTAACTGAATATTAGGAATTTATTGATGAATTCTTTTATAGAAATGTATAGATATAATAATATTTCTTATACGGGAACACTGCTACAGCCGGATACATTAAGTTTATTCATCAAAAAAGATAAAGATAAGGATTTTCTAGTTTGTAATGCAGAACCTACAGCAAATATAATTGGAAAGAGTGTGCCTATCGTAGGAAGTTTCACAGGAATTGCCAGGATTGTTAATTCTGTGAAATCAATATTTCAAAATTTATCAAAAAGTAATGCTTCTGAGCCTAATGCTCTTTGGAACTCATTTAAAAATCTTTTTCGTGGAATTACAGAAGTCTGTCCTTTCTCAGGCATTTTTCTCATAATATTCGACTCTGTACGAAATTCTATCTCAATTCATTCCCATATTATCCAAGAGATTCAAAAACAAGAAAATATTGCAGGTATAGCTATTGATGGTAAAGTGATTTTTACAATTGATTTAACTCAATTAGAAAATTCCATAAAAACCAAACCTACATCAGACAAACATCGTTTAGCCATTTTTAAGGAACTAAGTTTAGAATTTTTAAAAAGACAAGAACAAAGTGGCTGTTCATTAAAAATGACTGAGATTTTTCCAAAACTTAAAGAAGCAATCGAAAAAAAGAAAAATAAATGACGCCCCGAATTCAAATAGAGACTAACATTTAAGGAAGCATTTTTTCTAGTTTTTTGTAGTTCCTTTAACTGCTGCATTAATCGATAAAAATTCTTCTCTATTCCAGCTCCATCTTACTCACAAGTACTTAAGATGATGGTAAAAAAGTGGGGCAAACAGGATTTGAACCTGTGACCGACGGATTATGAGAGCGTTAGCCAAGAATTCTAATTTCAAAATTCTTCCCTTTAATGATAAAAGCTATTGCAATATGATTTGAATTGATCTGCAATGGATGCTATGAAACTATTTTATCGAATCACCCAAACATTTTTTTCCCTCTATTTTAAGCTTTTTTATCGCCATAAGGTTTATGGAACGGAATTGATTCCTGAAGGTGCTGCCCTCATTGCATCTAACCACAGCTCCTATTTTGCCCCCCAATTATCGCCGCATCTCTTCCCGAAGAAGGCTACTATTTAGCTAGAAGCTCTCTTTTTAAAAACTTCATCTTAAGAACGCTGATTACAAACTTAAATGCCTATCCCGTTGCTGGATCCCCACAGGATCTCAATTCTTTCAAAGTCATTTATAAACTGCTGAAAGAAGAAAAGAAGGTTGTGATTTTTCCTGAAGGATACCGTACATTTGATGGCTCTTTTGGAGAAATTAAAACGGGAGTTGCCATGCTAGCTATAAAAGCTAACTGCCCCGTCATCCCAGTTTATATCCATGGTGCCTACGAAGCCTGGCCAAGGCAAAAGAAATTTTTTAATCTATTTGGCCACACTGCTTGCGTTTTTGGCCATCCTCTCTACCCTAGCAATACAACATCAAATAGCAAAAAACAAGATCAGGAAATTTTAACCAGACGCCTGAAAGAGTCTCTTGATAAGTTAAAAACTTGGTATCTTAGCGGAGCTCCAGGATTCCCTCCTTCTTAAATTTAAGATTAAACCCTAAAATGCATTCTATTTAGGCTTAGGGTTATGCCAAGAGTGACATTTTCAGCAGTGATAATTTCAAAAAAAGTCTTTTTTGACGAATTAAAAAATTTATGCAACATTGTCAAAAATTGACAATCAATATTGTTAAAGCTCCTGTTCTAGCTAAATAGATGCGTTAAACGGCACCTTCAATCCTTATCAAAAATGGATAACCAGCATATGGCCAACCTCTTACATATTTTTTGCGTCATTTATTATTGCTTCTGCCTCAGCACTTGCTACGCTAGCGAGATAGACTGTTCTTCACAAAACGCTTTATCTACCCTTAGTCATTGTATCGAAAAGCTTAGTGATGATGTAGAAATCCTCGATGAAGATATGGAGGAGATTGCTGAATTATGGGATACGCTTGGAGAAAAAAGCATAGATCAGCCATCAATCGATTTAGCCAAGAACTACTATGAGCTTTTTTTGGAAAACCCAGAAGAGGGCCAGGAGCACATCAGAACTTCTTTAGGTCTGCTAGATTACTGCGCGACCTCTGGTTCAGCTTATCCCAACTTTGATAACAATCCATTTATTACTAGGCAGATGCGAAATAGGATGAGACCATTTCTGGTGCCTCTTAATCATCCTTTAAAACCCATTTTAGATTCTCTTTTTGCTACAAGAGTCACCGAAAACTATTCAACAATAGTCAATTCAGGATTCCACATTCTTTCCTGCCAAGAGAGCAGTTTTATAAAAGTTGTGACATCGCCACATCTGCCCGAATACATCTTCAAAATCTATCCCGATGATGAAATTCGAAAAAAACAAAATTTACCAGGATGGCACTGGTTGAGTAACCGATGTGAAGGTGCGCGTAGGATCAAACGTTTCATTAAAAAAAATAAAATTAAATACTTCAAAGTTCCAGAAAAATGGCTTTACCCATTACCTCCTTTTCCAAACCCCAATAGTCCAGCACCTCAGCCTGTAATTCTCATCGAAGACAATATGCATATTGTTAGCCTAAAAGAGACTCGAGAAGCCTGGTATACGAAAGTGACGAAAAAGCATTTAGATGAACTTTACCACATTTTAAGCAATGACATGGGATCTAGTTTTCTCTCAGGAAACATTCCTTATTGCAAAGATGGCAAATTTGCTTTTGTAGACACAGAATACCCAAAAAGAAAAATCAGTTTGCGCACAGTAAAAAGCTACCTTTCACCAGAGATGCAGGCTTATTGGCAAAGCTTATTAAATCATAAGAAGAAAAAGAAGTAGCCTAGACAAGCAGCGCATGAGGCTTGCCTTCAAGCGCTGTTCTCTCCTTAACAAAGAGCAATATATTCCTCTGCATCTTTAATGGCTAACTGCACAGCTTTTTCCCAAAATTCTGGCTGCGTTAAATCGGATTTTAGATGTTTCTGAGCAAGAGTTTCTATCTTCATACGACCAGAATCTTCAAGAAGATGCGCTTCAATTTCTTGATGAAGAATAAACGATTGGCTAAGGTCTTGATCCCTACCAAAGTCTTCTACTTTTTTTTTAATTCTTCTAGAAAAACCTTAGCGTCTTGGCTCTGTAACAGGTTGTCTAGCTTCCAAATAGTCATCAAGCATTAATCCATTCTTGCATTTTATTTAAAACAGCTTGTGTTTCTTTGTAAGTCGCCACTGAGCTCGCCTTCTTTAAATCAATCCACTTATAGTCTTTTAATTCTTGCTCCTGTAGTACTACCGTCCCTTCTACTTCAGCGAGAAAATAAGTCACTGTTTTGCTAATAAGTTGCTTCCCCATAAAAAACTTGTACTTTTCTTTCAAGGGCTCATCTGCAAGATATTTCACCACTTTTAATCCCGTTTCTTCGAACAGTTCTCGTTCTGCAGTCTGTTTCTCAGATTCTCCCGCATTTGGGTGTCCTTTGGGAATCCCCCACCACCCTTGATGGGGTTGCACAAGTAATACTTCCCAGGAAGAATCCTTTCTTTTTAAAGGGACAATGCCAAATGATGCTTCTTTTTTCATAGATTAAATTCGTTTCTTCCTTTGGTAACGTGGTAACGCGTAAAGAGACAATTTAAAGCAAAAATTTAATATTAAATCATTACCTAAGGACAACCAACTGTCAAGAGATTAAATATCCTAAATTTAAAAAATCCATTATGGAATCTGCAGAAAAATAGCTTATCCCAAAACAGAGTTTTTATAGGTCCCTCATGCTATAAGTTCATGATGCAAAATGGGTTTATCTTTGCCGGATTTCTGGGCATTGTTTGCTTTTCTATCTTACGTACTCATTATTGCATCTTGAAAAACACTAATTTCTTGGAGAATAGAAATAGGAAACCGTTCGGTGTTTTAGTTTATTATCCAAAAACAGAATGCCTTCTTGATAAAAATGCTTATTTTCTTACAAACCAAATAGAATGTTCTATTGCGCGATTAAAACACACTTTCAGTAGCATTATCATCATAGAATTTGAATTGAAGTTTTCTCAAAAACTCCCTTAAAAGCCTAATTGCTTCTTCTCTTGAAAAGGTAAAGCTTCTTTTGAATTATCATAAAATCGAAGTCGCTCTTTCTAAACAAATTTATTTCTTTCCTTTGACTTCGAACTGTTAAAATCAGCGCTCAAAAATTTGATCTTAAACTCACTTGAATATTCTTTATGGAAGTTGACGAAAATATCTTTAAAATTTCTGTACAGGAACAAGGCCCCGGCATCCCGATAAGCTGGTTCCCTTGATCTTCGAAAAATTTTATCAAGCAGGAGCTTCGCAAAGCTGAGCTCACGGCGTAGCTATTGCTAAACTGACAACAGGCCTGCATCAAAGAAAATTGAAGGAAAGAATAAAAAATAGGGGCATTTCTTTTTCCTTAATCCTTCCTAGATGATAACTCATTTTTTTGATGATTAGATTAGCTTTTATAAGGTGCTAAAACGATTGTAGCATTATGTCCACCAAATCCAAACGAGTTAGAAATAGCAACTTTAATGTCTAATTGCTCCGCGTTTGTTGGAATGTGAAAGCCAATATTTTCTTCAGGATTTTCTAAATTAATTGTTGGGTGAACAACTTTATCGGTTATAGCTTTAATGGTCGCCACAGCTTCAATTCCCCCTGCTGCGCCTAAACAGTGGCCAATCATCGATTTTGTTGAATTAATGACAATTTTTGAAGGATGATCGAACACTTTCTTTAAAGCATTAATTTCTGCCATATCTCCTAGAGGTGTTGATGTGGCATGTGCATTGATATAATTAACATCAGATGCTAAAACTCCAGAATTTGCTAAAGCATTTCTTACACAAGTTGCAACACCCTCACCATCAGATCGCGGTTCGGTCATATGGTATGCATCACATGAAATTCCGCCACCGAGATACTCAGCAAAGATTGTTGCTCCACGAGCTAGGGCATGCTCCAATTCCTCTAGAACCAAGACGCCAGCTCCTTCCCCCATCACAAAACCATCCCTAGCCTTATCCCAAGGACGAGAAGCTTTTTGAGGCTCATCATTTCTTTCAGATAAAGCTTTGCATGCACAAAAGCCTGCCAGGCCCATAGGGATTAGTGCAGCCTCAGCACCACCAGTAATCATAAGATCTGCCTCTCCATTTAAAATGTGGTTAGCCGCGCTAATAATCGAATTATTTGCTGTTGCGCAAGCCGTAGAAATAGAGTAGTTAGGTCCCATAAACCCAAAATCCATTCCCAAGAGAGCTCCTCCCATATTGGTAAGGATATAAGGCACAAAAAAAGGTGTGACTTTACGGTGCCCTTTCTCGTTTAAACTATGCACTCCATCAACGAAAATGCCCATGCCTCCCATTCCGGATCCGATGATCACCCCACACCGCGATTTATCAAGTTGGTCCACAACTTCTTTGGAGATATTACCATATTCCAGTGCTTTTTTGCCTGCTACTACAGTATAAGCGATGTAACGATCAACCCGGCGGGCTTGCTTCTTATCTAAATAATTCCCAATTTCAAAGTCTTTTATTACACCAGCAAATCTTGTAGGGAACTCTTGCACAGGAAATTCAGTGATCGAGGAGACTCCACTTTGGCCAGCTAACAGCTTTTGATAAAAAGGATCGACTTCTTGTCCTAGACAGGACACAAGCCCCATGCCTGTGACAACAATACGCTTTTTTTTCTTCATGATATCCCCCTTTTTTCTTAAAACTATTCTTTTTCTCGTTTTTTAAGACGATCCCGTTTGAATAGTTAAATCTATTATACTGCCACTATTCCATAATCTTTCAAGTGCATATTTTTCTCTTAGATCAGGATGGAAAAGATGAACGACAATATGACCAAAATCAATAACAACCCAATCCCCTGTTGCTGTTCCTTCTATATGAAAAGGAGGATGCCCTTTGATACTTTGCTGATCAATGACAGCACGCGCAAGTGCCACAACATGTCGGTCAACATTTCCTTCGGCAATTAAGTAATATTCGGTGAAAGTAGAGATTTCTCTAACATCTAAAGCCAGGATGTTCAATCCCTTTTTGTCAAAAATTGTCTGAGCAATTTCATCAAGTCGAATTAGGTCAGGATTTTTCATATTTGCTAGAGTATAATTGATTATTATTGATGAAGTCCAGGACTTTTCTAGGAAGTAAATGTCCACAATAAAGCCCCTCTACTAAACGCTCGCGCACATAGGTGCTAGAAATTTCAAAAATCGGAATCTTTCTCCACCCACTTTCGAAAACCTTTAGATATGTCTCGCTCCAGTCGAGTTTTTTATTTAAGAAATGGGAAAATCTAGAGCCGACCAACGGTTTTGCAAGAGATAAAATTTCTTCAGGTTCTTTCCAGCTTAGGAAATTATTTAGAGAGTCTTCGCCGAGCAAAAGAAACCACTCATGTTGGGGAAATTGGGCTTTTAATGTTCTCAATGTTTCGACGGTATATGAGGGAGAGAAGCACTTTAACTCAAGGTCGATAACCTTAAAGCCGGGAATTTCTTTTAAAGCTAAAGAAATCATTTCATAGCGCAGCTTCCCCTCAATAGGTAGTGTTTGCTTACCTGGACTCAAAAACGCGGGGCAAAACCACACCTCATCTAGATTCCCCTGTTCCTTTAACTCTATTGCAAGGTTAATATGTCCAAAATGTATAGGGTCAAAGCTGCCTCCGTAAAAACCAATTTTCATAGAGTAAATAAAAGTTCCCTGTATTTTGGTAATGGCCACAAAGCATCGTCTACACTATTTTCGAGCTGATCGACGGCTTCTCTCAAGGCTGCAGCTCGAATAAGGACATCATTTAGATAAACCTCTCCTTGCCTTTCTAAAGGTAGCTTTTTTGCGTCATTTCTACTGAGTTTTAATTCTGTCTTCAATTGAATAGCTGTTTCCAACAGAGCAGAGAATTCTTCTAATACTAGCAATTGATTTTGAACTGCTGTAGGAGGTAGCAATTGCAAGCTAGAAACAATGCTGTCGGACAAATTTCTCTGGTGAGCCATTGCTACTGGAAGTATCTGATTCTGAAAAATTTCTAGCATCAAATTCACTTCAATATTAGCCATATGCATGTAGTGTTCTTTTAAAATTTCATAGCGACTGAAGAGTTCCTGTTTATTAAGAATGCCTTCAAACACTTGAATTGTAGTTTCTTTTTTTAATGCTTCAAAAGCGGACAGAGATTTACTAATGCAAGGAAGCCCCCGCCTTTTAGCTTCATTTTGCCACTCATTGCTATAATTATCTCCAGAAAAGCGAATAGGTTTAGAAGCCATCAAATACTTTTTAATTACCGGCATGGCTGCAAGCATAACTGCTTCTTGCCCCCTTAAGGCATTGCCATTGAGCTCATGCTCAATTTCATTTAACATTAAGTGAAGGCTTTCAGAAATAATAGCATTTAAAACCGTTATAGGAAAAGCTGGGTGTGCAGCAGCACCAACGGCACGCAGTTCAAACTTGTTCCCGGTAAATGCAACCGGTGAGGTGCGATTTCTATCCGTATTATCTTTGGATAAGCCAGGGAGGCCCTTTAACCCCAAGTCATAAAAAAAAGCTGTTCTTTGGCCATCGTGAGCCCCTTTTGACTCAATGTCATTAAAAATCGCTTCTAATTCCTCCCCTAAATACACAGAAATAATTGAAGGAGGGGCCTCATGGCCACCTAACCGAGCATCATTTGAATAGGATCCTACCGATGCTCGAATCAACTCAGCATGACGATGTACAGCGTGTAAAATTGCTGCCATTAGAATAAGGAAGTGAAGATTATTCCCTGGTGTATTAGAAGGATCAAGAAGGTTAATATGCGTATTAGTAGCAAGAGACCAATTACTATGCTTTCCAGAACCGTTTAACCCTGCAAAAGGTTTTTCAAGAAGCAAGCAAGTAAGACCGTGTTCAATAGCGATATGGCGCATTAACTCCATTAATAGCAGGTTATGGTCAATCGCTTGGGAAGCCTTTTCAAATAAGGGGGCCACTTCGTATTGAGACGGAGCTACTTCGTTGTGCCGTGTTTTTATAGGAATGCCAAGTTTAATCGCCTCCTTTTCAAAATCTTTCATAAAAAATAGCACACGATCGCGCACAGAGCCTAGATAGTGATCTTGCAGTTCTTGCCCTTTAGCAGGCTGAGCTCCAAATACTGTTTTTCCCATTAAAACTAAATCGGGACGCAAATTGCGCATTGCGCGGTCAATGACAAAGTATTCTTGCTCTAATCCAAGTGTTGCAAAGACTTGGCCTGCTTGAATGCCTGTTAATTTTAGCAATCTCAACACCGCCTCCCTCAGCTTCTTGTCGGAGCGAAGGAAAGGAATTTTGGTGTCTAAAACTTCGCCCTTCCACGAAAAAAAAATGGAGGGAATGCAAAGGGTGAAGCCATTGCCCGCTTTCCACAAAAAAATAGGAGAAGTTGGATCCCACCCAGTATATCCTCTAGCTTCATAGGTACTTCTCAAGCCTCCAGAAGGAAAGGATGAAGCATCCGGCTCTCCCTGGATAAGCTGCTTGCCAGAAAACTTTTCTATCAAAATTCCATTACTGGACCAATCCAAAAAAGTATCATGTTTCTCAGCTGTCAAACCAGTTAGCGGTTGAAACCAGTGCGTGTAGTGTGTAGCACCGTGGCTAATAGCCCACTCTTTTATGGCTAGGGCTATCTTATCCGCATACTCATGTTTGATTTCTGCTTTAGAATGCATGGCATCAAAAACATTTAAGTAAACTTCTTTGGGAAGCATCTTTTGCATAACGGCACGATTGAAAACATAACTTTCAAAATCATTGTTAGAAGAATCATTTGATATACAAGCAAGCGCACTTCTTTTCCCTGATTCTTCCAAAGCTTTATATCGAGCGAACTGCATGGCTCCTCCAGAGTCTGAGAAGGTCATACTACTCGTCTAATTTAAATAAGTGAAGTGAATAAAAAAAATTTCAAGGATATTTATGAAAGCAAAATTAAGGGAACTAATTCAAAAATTATGCCTTTGAGGATGGCTAAAATGGCCGTCAGGGAGAAAAGGGCTTATCATAAAAACCTCTTCTTCATTAGACCTCTTGCATAACTTGCTTTGCTTGAAAAATTTGATCATTTTTGAGTGAATTTATCGGAAAATTTTGAGAGCATATGAGTGCATATGGTTGAAAAATTTAACGATAAAGGCGCCAAAAAGGGTAATTTTAGCAAGCAAATGAAGTTATGCAAGAGGTCTATTATCGTAGATTTGTTCTGAATTCTGGAAAAACGCTAATAAGGAATGAACGGGGGTCAAAGAATGGGCCAAGAGTTCTGTTGACAAACTTTCAATAATGCCCTATCAGGATTTACGGCAACGGGACGTCCTGCCATTTTTAGAAAGGGAAGGTCTAAATAGCTATCAGAATAGGCAGTAATATTCTTTGTCGCAATGGATTGGTCCAAGGCCAACTTCTTCACAATCTCAGCTTTTACCTCCCCACTTAAAACATTCGCTACTGAGGAAAAATGATTCTTGTCATCATTTTTATATTCTGTAGCATGATAGGAAATACCAAAGCGTTTTGCTATGGGGGCAACGAGAAAATCGGGGGAACTTGAAAGCAAAATAACCTGCTCATGATTAAGAATAGCCTTTTGCATTTCTAGAAAAGCAGGAAGATACAGAAAATGGTTGAGTTCTTTGTTTAAAAAATCTTCAACAAAACCAGCCATTTCATGAACAGATTTTCCTACGAAATAGGCTTGGAAAATTTTTTCGTGGAGAGCACTTAAGCTTAGACCCAAAAATTTATGCCGAAAATACTGTGCGGCACAATAGAGCACTTGAAAACGAGGAAACTTGCCCTTTTGAAATAAATATTTTCCAAAAGAAAAACTAATATTTACTTTCAAAAGGGTATGATCGAGGTCGAAAAAGGAAAACTTGGAATTCACAATTCCATTTCTTTAATTTTATCTTCTATCTCTTTAACAGAATGGTTAGCTTGCTCAAGACGTCCCTTCTCGTGATTGAGTTCTTCATTAAATTGCATAGCTTTTTCAAAATCTAAACCTGAAGCACCTTTAGACTTTCTGAGCAATTCCAGCTGCTCTTTGATTTTCTGTCTTCTCTCTTTACGTTGTCTAAGCAACTCTTTTAGCTGTTCTAAAGCCATGCGTTTATCTTCGGGCAATGCCATAAGGGCTTGCTCTTTTTTCTCAATTAAAATGTCTTTGATAGGCTTCAAACGCTTTTCAAGCTCGATCTTATCATTTCTAAGTAGCTGTGTTGACTGAATTTCAGCAAGGATGGCATCCCTTCTTGTAACAAGATGGTCTGCAGATTCTTCTTCCGCAGCATCTAAAAGCTGCTGAATGTTTTCGGCAAACCTTTGAACAGTTTCTCTACGTTGTCTCTCTTTCTCTTCATCCAGCCTTTGGCGCTCTTCTTGTTGTGCTTGAATTCTTGACTGAATTGCATCCTTAAACTTAAGGATTTCATCACGAAGAGATTTGACTTCGTCACGCCCAAGAGATGTGGAACGCATTTTAGAAACAAGCTCGTCGATTGCTCTATTTGCATCTACGGTATTTAAGCCCTGCTCACTGAATTTCTGAAACGTCGCTTCAATTTCTTGTCTAATAGCTTCCGCATTTGCTTTAAACAGCTCTTTTTTATCAGCAAAATCTTTTTTGCGTTCTTTATCGTATTCTTTTAACTTGTCCCAGCATTCACTAAGACGCATTCTGGTTTGATTAAAAGCTTGCGTATTCAATGTTAAAAACTTGGCGGCACTTTGTAGCCCTTTGATCGCTTCGCGCAAATTGAAAATCGATTCTTTTTCATTAAAACTGTTGAAATGAGAAGAAATAAAACTCTCAACATCATTGATAAAATGTTGACTAATCTCCTGGATTAGCTCCTTCCGTTTTGGGAAAACATGGTCTCCAGCTTTTGAAAGCTGTTGAAAAAACTTATTTTTTACCCGAATGCGCATTTCCGTTTTGATCAGTTCTTTGCGCAGCGCATTAATGCGGGAAGCGTAAGCATTAAGAAGATTAAGCTCTTTTTGGTGAGTATCATAAAAAGCAAAGCTTTTCTCTAGGACGAAACAATTTTCAGGAAAATCGATCGACCCCGATTGTTCCATAGTTGTTGGAATTTGAGCAATCTCTTCCTCGAGGGCCTGAATCGCCATGCCGATTTGCTCAACAGCAAAATTGCTTTGCTCATCTAGGATATCTTTTAGTCTTTTTGCTTCTTTGGAAAGCTCGTGATATTTACCCCAAAGATGGGAGCGAGCTGCTGGAGACATCGGCTCTTTAAATAAATCCAAACAAACCTTTCTTGCATCCCAGAAATTTTTAAAGTCTGGCGTTTTAACCTTTTGCAGAGCATCTTCCATAAAGCTAATAGCAAGCTTGAGCTTAGCTTCCGCATCAGGTAACTGGTCCAAAGACTGTTTGAATTCTTCAAAATGTAAATTGATTTCTTTTTCCATCATAGGGTTTTCTATTATTGGCGAGGTTTCAATTGGTGCAGCGGTAGGCCCCTCTAATTCACTCATTCCTACGGGCATTTCTTCTAAAATATTTTCCTCGCGCATCCTTTTAACCTCTATATTCCCTTAAGTGTTAGATTTTTTTCAATTTAAGGGTTTTATGTTAGCAACTTTATCTATTTCTCGAAATGAGAAACTGCCCCAAGGGAATAATTATAATGAAAATGAAAATTAATTCATAAATAATACGAAATGTACTAGATAAATTTTCACTTGATAAGAATTCTCAACAAATTACCCAAATTTAGGCTGCAACTGGGCCCTTAGATCAGTTTTTTTGTCATGGTTATTAACTCCTCTAGCATCTCATCAAGGCGTTGCCTTAAAAGAGGATCCACAAGCTGCCTTTTAGAGTTAAAAGCCTGCACAGCATGCGCAATAATCAGTTGCTCTGGCAAAACCCATCCTCGAAGCTGTCTAAGAACAATTCTTAACTGGTTGATGGCATTATTGCTGGAAACCCCACCCACAACAGCAATGAGTGCTATCACCTTAGTTTTAAGGGCCTCTTCTTCTAAAAGATCTAAAGCATTTTTTAACACGCCACTCATGCCAGCATGGTACTCAGGAGTAGAAATAACCAATGCATCGGCCAGGCGTACAGACTGCCTAAGCTTCTGAACATCTGGGTAGTCTGAGTAGTCGCAGAAACCATTGCAAAAAGGCAACTGCAAGTTCGCAAGATGCAGAATTTCAGTGGCACTGTTAGCAGCAGGAACACGACCTATAGCATACTGAATAGCCATACAACTGAAGGAGTTGGGGCGGACACTCCCCCCAATACCTAAAATTTTCATAACCCTTGCTCAAAATCTTGCTTGATGATATCCATAACTACCTCAGGGTCGTGCATATCTAAATCTACCCAACGAAAAAGAGGCTCCTTTCGAAACCACGTGAGTTGCCGTTTTGCGTAGTGGCGAGATGCTTGTTTAAAAATCTCCACAAATTTTTTGTAATCCTCTTCAGTTTTTGAGGAGGAAAGATATTCAAGAGCCTGTCGATAGCCAATTGCCTGTGAAGCTGATGAATTGCTGAGCAAGCCCTCTTTGATTAAGGCCTCGACCTCATTCAAAAGGCCAGCCTCTAGCATCGTATCACATCTTTTTTCAATCCTTTGATAGATTAATTCTTTTGGCCGATGGACAAACCAGCAGCGAAAATCATAATTTAGAGGCTTACGGCGGCTTTTCCATGAAAGCTTACTCACCTTTTTTCCTGTTAAAGTAATAATTTCAAGACCCCTCACAATTTTCTGCTTATCATGTTTTGTTATCGTTCTTGCGTACTCTAAATCCAGCTGACTTAATCTTTCGTAAAGAACCTCGGAGCCAAGTTTTTCAATTTCTGCTTCCAAAGACTTTCTTAGCTCTGGAACAGAAGGTGGACCACTTGGAGGGCCATATAGCAAGGAATGTAGGTAGAATCCAGAGCCTCCTACAATAATGGGAATATTTTCTCTGTGGTGGATCAGTTGGCAGCAATGGCGTGCTTCATAGTAAAAATCAACAACATTAAAGGGTTCTACTACATTGCGAATATCTAAAAGATGATGTTGGACCAACTCTCTATCCGCTTTAGAGGGCTTTGCTGTTCCGATATCCATTCCGCGGTAAACTTGAATAGAATCCCCGGAGACGATTTCGCCACCAATTTCCTGCGCCAACTGCATGGCTAAGTCTGATTTACCGCATCCTGTAGGCCCTGCGATGATAATGACCTTTTTTTTTGGACGAGGAAAATTGGCAGGAATTTGTTTTTGAGCTTCAGTAGCAAGCCCAAGAAAAATGCGCTCAATTTCTTCTTTTTCTACTGTTAATCCTGTTTGCACGGAACCTGACTCATTAATAGCTTTAACTTGGCACCTCTTCTCCAGCACATTCTAAAGAATTTTGCCCAAAATAGTGGCTGCAGTTTAACATGCTTATTTCCTTTTTTCTACAGAAAATGATGGATCTGTATCAAGCCTTATGCACCTCTCATTTCTGAAAATGGAGTTAAAAGCTGCCTCCCCTGCTTGGTAAGCCCTATCGGAGGACCTAAAATCGAATCGTATTTTACAAGGGGTACCTTCTTTTGTTTCTCATCCTTTCTTACATTTACTTTCGGAGGAAGAAAATTTAAAGGAATGAGTTTTTCTACAATATTAAAATAAACCCCAGACTGCCCTTTAAATCCTAGGTAGCCCGTGTTAAATGCTGTAATCGGCAAACCGATTCTTAGTAAATCAACAAGGAAGGCTTTTCTAAATTCCATCACGTCATACGCGGCTTTGTGCGTTTTTAATAGCTGCCTTGTTCTCCCTTTTATTGACGAAGCTAAATTGAGAGAACGTGTCAGCTCCTCCCAATTATACGCCATCTTCATTAACCTATGAGGCTCTTTAAAGCTTAATCGTGTTTTTTCCAAGTTCATTATCATACTACGCAAAAAGCCCGTTCGATCTAACCCACTTCTGCAATTCACCGCAGCTGTTACCTTCATCTCCATATTTAATAATTGGATCAATAACTGCTCGTGACCTCTACTGAGTTCTGCCTTGGGCAGCTTAAGTTGAGAAGCTAAAATTTTGCAAAAAAGCTCAACTTGGCAAAATTGTTCTGTTGCATAATTCAAAGAATTCTTCAGCTTAGCTATTGCATGATATCCATTTATAAGCAAGATCTGCAGTTGGGATCTTTTGAGATGAATTTCATTTTTAAGTTTGACTAACATTCTTTTTTTCTGGCGTTTTGAACTAAATTTTTTTTCTTCTAATCTAACCTCCTCGAAAAAGCAACCTTGAATGAAAGCCAGTTTTTCCTGAATGTCTACATTTAGCCGCTCTAGTCCCTTTAATTGGTGATCGTTTACAAGCCATACAAAGTAGGTTCCCCAAGCTTCTAGATTTTGCATGTGAGAAGCCTGTTCACTATTGTGTAATGCTAGCCTTTGTCAATATAAAGATGCTGGGAGTCTTTCGAGTTTTTTAGACCATTCATAAAAGCGCAACTTCGGGGTATTGATATGGGCAATTTCAACTTTATTTCTTAGCTTCTGAGCCATATAGGCAAGGAACTTATGCTGATTGGCAATAAAGCGGGTTTCCATTTCAAAACTATTTAACTGATGTGACCTCTCTTGCAAAACAAATTTCTCATCGCCATTTTTTGCAATAATTTCCTCCCTTAAAGCAAAAAGAAGTTGAACAAAATCTTTTGCTTTCTGTTTAGAAGCTATTCTTCCAGAACGAATGATTGCGCGATCTCTTCCTTCAACGATAACGCTAAAAGTATTAACTAAATGGCCTGAAACTTGAGGGTCATTAAAGGCTACCAAATGAGAAGTCGGCAAAATTTCGCCTTCAACTATTCCCCCCTCTACAAATCGGTAAGCCTTTAGTACCCCAATTCCCTTAATGCCGACTGGCCTGATTGTAGGAATCCCTCCAGCTGCAGCCTTAAGTGCCACTTGTTGATTTTTGAGTAAATAGGTTCTCTTTAAATGTTCTTCCGAAAAAAACATTTTTTTTGATAGTTCAAGAAGCTTCTTACAACCTTTTGATTGCGGAAGGTATTCGTCTATACCTTGAAAAAATAGCGCTTTCTTCTTGGATTTAGAAAATCTTTTATTCGCCATGCTGATCTTCATGGAAGAATGGCTTTGAAAAAACCTTTTGAAACAATGCCAAACTTTCTGGATTACAGAAAAAAAGAACGAACAGCAACAAAAAAATTGGATCTTCCTTGAAGTTAAGGAAGTCCTTTTATAGCTTTCCCCAGATGCAGGAGCCCGAATAAGGTCAGTACTTTTTTATCCTTTTCCGCTGGGTGTCCGCAAATGAAAGAAAGAGTTGGAGCGTTGGCCGCACTTAACACTCATATTTAATAAAAGTGTTAACTATATCAAAATTTATAGTTTAGAACCTCTTCAAAGCTTCCTCTTTGCTGCTCGATAATTCTAGGACATGATCAAAGCCTGACATTTTAAAAACATCCATCACATTTGTAGTAATTGAGCAAAGCACCAGATGACCTGATAACCCTTTTAATTTTTTTGTCGTAGAGAGAAGCATGCGCATTCCTGCACTACTGATATAGTCTACCCCTGTAAAGTCAAGTATCAACTTATACTTACCATGTTTGATATGATCAAACACTTTTTTCTCTATGTCTGGGGTAGAAACAGCGTCAAGCCTTCCTTTTAATTCCAGCAAAAGAACTTCACCAACCTGCTTTTCGTTTAGGCTTACCATACCTTCCATAAGACTTCCTATTTCTTAAAATTATTCATAGGCAGGAACAGAGGCAACGGTCTCAACTTTTTCCGAACTATTGTTTTTTCTCTCTAAAAATTGCACTCTTTCAGCTGCAACACGTAATTTGCAGCGCTTCTCTCCATCTTTTCCATGCCAAGTGTCCAGTTGCAATCTTCCTTCAACTAAGACTGGCGAAGAGCAATCTAAGGCTTGCACGCAGCTTTCAGCCTGCTTTCCCCAAACCACCACATCGACAAAGCACACTTCTTGTTGACGATCTCCTCCTACAGTCACAAACTCGCGATTGAGCGCAACGAGCAAATCAGTCACCGCAATCCCGTTCGGGGTTTTTCGTAATTCAGGTTTACGGGTTAACCTGCCTGCAATAATCACTTTGTTGAGAGATACCATACCTTTTGCCTATAAAAATTTTTTTGAAATTTTGCCTTTTAATTTCCTTTTAGTCTATCAGAATTTTTTTTACACCTGAAAAAATTAATTAGCTTCGCGTTATGGGCAAAAAATTCGTATCTTTCTACATATCATTTATTTATAGTCTATTGATGCAAATCAAATTTAGGAGTACTTTCCTTAAGCCAATTAAGATAATCCTCGCTTCCCCCGTTAATAATGGAAAAGGTAATTTCTGGAATTTGATACTTTGAATTGTCGATAATTATTTTTTTAATTTCTTCAAACCGATTTGCTTGGGTCTTAAATGTGACCTTGGATTCTTGAGTTGTTTCAAGTTGGTTATTCCACATGTAGATTGATTCTATCCAAGGGACTATTTGTGCACATGCCACATATCTTTCCTGAACAAGATATCTCGCTACTTTTCTTGCTTCATCGATACTCCCCGAGGTCCAATAAATTTCAATACATTCAGTCATCTACTACTCCAAATAATGATTTGAATACATCTATACGTGATTTGAGAAGTTTTTAGCAAAATGGTTTTTTGAATAAATGAGGAAGAAATATTTTGTTTTTTTTCTTTATTTAATTTTGATAATTCCTATAAATTTTCTTTATTCTTTTTAAAGGTTAATAAAAATGTGCTCAGGAATATTTAGTTTCAACAGATTTAAAAATCTATGCGTGCAACCCTATGAAGATGGCCTAGCAAAAATCAAAAAAGGTTTTTCAAAAGGAAGTGTGACCCTTTTTAAGAGAATTCAGCTTGTAGCGCTAGGTATACTGCTGATCATTCCAGTCGTTAATATAGCAATAAAATTGGTAAAAATAAAAAAAAAGGTTAATGAGCGTGATACAAAAATAAGTTCATCTCAAAACCCGCTCCTATCCACTAAAGAGAAAAAAAAATCGGCAGTTGTCTTACCTCAGCAAGGCTACATTGCTCGTTTACAGGCAACTAAAGCAACAAATCAATGTCTTTTGAAAACTTTAAAAAACCAAGGGCCTTTTATTGCTTGGGAGTATTACCTCATCACGCAAAAAAAGATCCCCCGTCTAGCTAATCATACAGCGCAGTTTAAAGAAATTTTTAAAAGCAAAGGGGCCTCCGCAGCTTGGGAATTTTATCGGGAACTTAAAAAAGCTAATCCACAATTGACGATGCCCCATCCACTTTCCCAATATCAGAAATTACCCCCTTGCGAATTAATAGAGGCCCTCGCCAGGAAATTGGAGACTCCAAAAGAGTTAAAGAAGCACTTAACCATTTCCTTTGTAAGAGATTGCGCTATTGCCTACACAAGCTTTGCTTCATTATGCATCCAAAAAGCCCATTTACTTGCGTTTTTCAATGGCTACCCAAAAGAACTTCTTCGTGTCTGCGCATCTTCTGCAAATTTTTCGTGGCAGCTCATTCAAAAAATGCCTGGAAATAATTATCAACCAGATATCCTAGAGGAAATCTTTAGGTGCGCTTACCCTCAAATTATAGAGGAAATTGAGAAAAACAAATTTGGGACCGCAAAAGCATTGAGCTTAGGAGAGTTTCTTAAAAGTTATCGACTCCCTATCCCTAAGTTACAATATGAGCAATTAATGCATATCGGAGCTCTTTTAAATGATCAATACTTAAAGGGAAGAGTCAATCCTTTAAAAGAAATCCTTGATCAATGGGAAATTCAAGGTATTCTGTCTGAGTCAAAACGCACTTTAGCGGCAAAACCAATTCACTGACGTCTACTCTGTGTGCTAAACTTTTTTAGAATCAAGCTTTTTAGGATTTATAGCGTAATGAAGGCATTGTGAGGAAGGCGAAAGTCAATAACCATTTTTGGAGAACTTTTATTTAAAAGTACATTTTCATAGAGCTGATCAAAAGCAGCGATAATCTTTTTAAAGCCTTTAGTGGGCATTCTTAAGATATACAGCAGCTGCTTTTCTTTATTCTGCAAAAAGAGAACCACTTGCTTTCTGCCAAGACTTTCAGAAAATGCACGAGAAACATCAATGCGAATGATCTCTAATTCGTTTTTATAGCGGCTTTCTAAAGCACTCTTATATACTTCAAAAGCTAATCGCAAATCCTCTCCGTGAATCTGGTCTCCCCACCTAACTTCTCGATTTAATCCTAAGTAAAACTCAGGGAGTCTTTTTGGTGAAAAAAATGGTTTAAAAGGAAATAAAACACCTGATTCGTCGATAACAGTATTCGTTACGTCGGCTAGATAAGCAACTGGATTTCGGAGACTATAATCAACATAAAGAGTTCCAGGAGGGATACGCTTAACGACCGCTTGACGAATCAGCGGGACAGCGTTTAATTTTTCCTGCTCTTCTTTGAGATTTACGTGGTAAATATTTTTTGGCTGATCCACTGATAAATCCAGAAGTTCAGCCAAATAAGAAGTCTGAAGAGCTTCTCTTTCGGGACCAGTTTGGACAATAGCAACGATTTGATAACGAAAATCAGAGGCGCGAATGTCAAAAAACTTAAAGTAGATAAACCATGAAGCCCATGCACTTCCAGAAACTAAAAGAATGGAAATAAAAATTAAAAACAAGGCTTTGGGTAAAGGAAGCTTCTGGGCAAGTTTGCTAGGCATTCCGTTTTTTTAAACTCTTTCTTTTTTTATACAATCCAATACTTGCCAAAGTATTGATAATCTGGAAATAATTCATGCCGCTTTTTTCGCAAATTTTGGGGTACATGCTTTTAGCAGTAAAACCTGGTATAGGATTAATTTCGTTTAAATAAAAATTTCCATGGTGATCCAAAAAGAAATCCACCCGGGCAAATCCATCGCAACACGCCATATTATAGGCTCTTTTGGCTAGATCTAATCCTATGTTTTTCAATTCAGGGGATAGATCTGCAGACGCTTCTGCAATCATTGCAGATTCACCATATTTACCTTCAAAATGATAAACTTTTCCGTGTGTCAAAATTTCCCCTGGAGCAAAAGCCTGCACGGCATCACATCCCATTAAAGCAAATTCAATTTCACGACCTTCGATACCATTTTCTATTATAATTTTAGTATCGTATTTTAAAGCAGCATCAACACCATCCTCTAAATCACACTCCTCTTCGACCTTGACAATACCAATCGAAGAGCCTAAATGGGCTGGTTTTACAAATAGGGGGAAACGCAATCTCTGCTTAACTTCTTTCAAAATAGCTTCTTTATCATAACGCCATCTATAATCGGATAATTCTACAAATGGAAGAATTGGAATCGCATGAAAATGAGCGACCTTCTTTAGGAGGCCTTTATCCATGCAAAGAGCTGAAGGTTTACTAGAGCAGCCTATACAAGCCAAATCTAAAGTTTCTAAAAAACCTTGAAGTTTGCCATCTTCGCCAAACGGTCCATGCATGACAGGAAAAACAAGATCACATTCAAGTAGTTCCCTAAAAACATCCTCTTGGTCCCATGTGGGATCTTGCTTAGCGTCTTCTATCTTACCTTCTTGTAAGGCTTTAAAAGATTGCTCAGAATTTAACCAATGCCCTTCCTTATCAATTGCAAAATAACGTGCTGCAAAAAAAGAAGGATCAATTCCCAAATGGACATTTTTTGCTGATAAAACAGAGATTTCGTGCTCTGACGAGCGTCCACCAAAAATAATCCCTAACTTTAATTTAGGTAGGTACTTTTCAATAGATTCTAAAATTGATTGGCTAAAGTATGTGATATCGCCCGCGCCTAATAAAACGACAATATCTAATGGCTGAAGCTCTTTGACAATATCTGGGACGATTTGCTCTTTTTGTATGTACCTACATGGGACATTCCCTACAGCCCTAATCTCCTCAATAACAGTGAGGGCACTTAATCCAGGAATTGGCGTTTCATACGCCGAGTAAATATCAGTTACTAATGCCAAGTCTACAGCATCAAAAATAGGACCAAAGGAGCCTTTACAATGTAAAGTGCGGCTGTAACGGTGAGGTTGATAGAGTGCAACGATGCGTCTCCAAGGAAAAGAACGACGGAGAGTTTCTAAGGTCGTTTTAATTTCATTAGGATGATGGGCATAGTCGTCTATTACAAGCACGCCCTTCGACTCGCCTTTTTTTTCCATTCTTCTCGAAACCCCTTTAAAAAGAGAAAAGGCAGCTTTTATTGTTTCTTGAGGAATTTTTAAAGACAGGCAAAGCCCAAAAACAGCTAGCGCATTAAGTGCATTGTGTCTTCCTATCAGGGGTAAGGAGACATTGCTATACTTTTGCTCTGCAAAATGCACGTCAAAGGCGATAGAACTCTCATGTTGTCTAAAATTCTCTCCACGCAATAAACAAGCCTCATCAAAACCATAGCTAATTCCTGGAGAATTCATTTTCTTAAGCCTCTGATCTTCACCACACCAAAACAGTAAATTTTTATTTACGATGTTATGGCAAAAAAGCTCAAAATTCTCTAAGAGTGCCGTTTCCTCTTTGTAAAAATCCATGTGCTCGTGGCTAATATTTGTAACAATAGCACCAAAACCTTGATATTTGGTAAAGGTGCCATCACTTTCATCTGCTTCGGCGACAAAATAAGCACCTTTGCCTTTCCTGGCATTCGATTGCGTATTGAGCAAAACGCCACCTATGGCATAAGTCGGATCCAAGCCCGCATATTCTAATACCCAAGAGAGAAGAGAAGAGGTCGTCGTTTTACCATGGCTTCCCGAAACTAGCAGAGACTGATGCCCTTGCATAAGCAGTTTCAAAAGATCAGAGCGATGTAAAAGAGGTAAGCTATTTTCCTTAGCAAATTGAAATTCAATGTTCTTCTCATTAACCATCGAGTTATAAACAACAGAAGCATCAAGTGGAACATTTATTGCAGAGTGTTCAAGAAAGACAGAAGCTCCAGCTTCTTTTAGATGTTTAATGCGTTCATTGGATGAAAGATCGCTTCCGCTAACCGCACACTGATTTTCTACTAGAATTTTGGCAAGGCCACTCATACCAATCCCACCGATTCCTATGAAATGACATCTCTTTAACGCCATAATTGACTTCCTATTTCGAGAAATTAATAGCAAAGGATAAAATAGACAAAACTTAAAGAAAACTGAGAATTAATTCGGATAATTTTGGCGCTTTTGTTACCGTTTTATACTCTTGAATCTTTCTCTTCATTATTTCTAGTTTTTTTTCAGTTTCATCAATTCCCCTTACCAACCTATCTGGAGATAGTTCAGTCTCCAGCATTTTTAAAGACATTTGCTTTTGTGATAAAAAAGCTGCGTTTGCTTCTTGGTGATTGTCCATTGCAAACGGATAGGGAATTAAAATTCCTGGCACTTCAAATTCAATCTGCTCAGCAATAGAACTCGCTCCTGCACGCGCAATGACAACATCTGCTGCTGCCCATGCCATTTCCATATTCTCTTCAAAGGGCTTAACACAAGCAGGAATACCTACCTTTGTATATTCTTTGCGCAACTCTAAGCTTTCGCTATAGTTTCCTGTAAAGTGGATTACTTGAAAATTACGCTTCTTATGTTGCATAATTTTGGCAGAAGCAGAGAAGATTTTGTTGATGGAAGAAGCCCCTTGAGATCCTCCAAAGACTAAAACGGTAAACGGCTCGTGAGAAAGTTTAAAATATTTCCTCGCATAAGCTTTCGTCAAGGAACCTTTGTGGACTTTTCTTAAGGGCATCTGAACGGGTTGTACATTTCCACGAAGGTGGGATTGTGCCTCAGGAAAGTAGATGGTAGTTACAGCCGCAAAAGGAGAAAAAAATTTGACAACTCGCCCAGGAATGCTATTAGATTCGTGCAAAATAAAGGGGATACGCAAAAACTTAGCGGCCAAAATAGCAGGGAAAGAATGGTAGCTGCCAAAGCCAACCACAAGGTCGGGTTGTAATTTTTTTAGTACTTTCACTGATTGGCAACAACCTAAGACAATTTTGCTACACTCTTTAAAAAAAGAAAAAGACTTTAAATTCCACTTTCCGCAAGCAATATTGTGATAAACCTGTTTTCCAGGATCAAAATAACTATTGGTATCGAGTTTTCCTCCAATAAATTCCAGTTCTATATAAGAAAAGGCTTTAAGCTCTTCGGCACAGGAAAGAGCAGGAAAGACATGGCCCCCCGTACCTCCTAAAGCTATCAAAATCCTTTTTTTCATTGCGTATCCCCATAAAGGGGATTCTAACGCAAAATTCTGTTTAGGGCAAATACTGTCTTAGAAGATTTTACTCTAAGGTAAAAACGTAACTCGGCGCAGCTAAATGCTCTTGGCTGAATGCGATAATAAACCCCTTGCATAACTTGCTTTGCTTGAAAAATTTGATCATTTTTGAGTGAATTTATCGGAAAATTTTGAGAGCATATGCGTACATATGGTTGAAAAATTTAACGATAAAGGCGCCAAAAAGGGCAACTTTAGCAAGCAAATGAAATTATGCAAGAGGTCTAATAAAATGACAGGTGGCAGGAACTTAAACCTAAATCTTACATTTAAGCTCGGTATTAGAAATCTATAAATCCTTTTTAACGGCAATGCTCAAGAGCATTGAAAGGCCACCTAAATTTGCCATTAAAGATGTTCCCCCTTGGCTAAAAAAAGGTAAATTAAGCCCTGTGCTAGGCAACAATCCAGAAACAACACCTAAATTCAAAAATGCTTGAAAAGCTATTAAAAAGGTGATGGATGAGGCTAGAAAAAAACTTTCCAAGTCCCTGGCTCGATAGGCAATACTAAATCCCAAAAAAGTTAATAGCATATACAAAACAATCAAGATCGTCATTCCCGCAAAACCAAATTCTTCTGCATAAATCGCTGCAATGTAATCATTTTGAGCTTCAGGAAGATAGCTTAGCTTTTGTAAACTATTGCCAGGCCCTTTACCAAACATCTGTCCAGAACCCGCAGCAATTTTAGCTTGGTAAGGCTGGTGGCCCTTTCCTCTCAAGTCCAATTCGGGATGTAGATAAACATTAATTCTTGCAGTTACGTAGGGCAATTGAGACGCAAAAGCCGCTCCTAAAATAAACGCTGTAGCCAATGGCAAAGCCCAATATTTATAGGAGATTCCCATCAACCCAAAAAGAACCAAAAGGGTCATTCCAATGACCGCGGTCGTGCCATTATTGGGTTCAATGAGAATAAGAACCATGGGAATGGCAATAATTCCAATTAACTTTAAAAAATCTTGAAATAAAAAAGGCTTTCCAGAATGTGAAAAAAATTTATGAATAAAAAAAACAGGGATTAAATATTTAACAAACTCAGAAGGTTGGAAAGAAATGCCCGCAACACTTAACCACCTCCTAGAGCCGTTCACCTCTTTGCCGATTCCAGGAATTAGAGAAAGTATGAGCAAGACGATAAAAAAAGAGATTAAGGCAGGAGAGAGCACTAGCAAACGCTTGTATCCTAAACGATAGAGAAAAGAACCAAAAGCCACCCCACTAAAGCCATACCAAACTTGCTTGACCATAGCATAGTGACGACTTCTTTCAGATAAATTGTCCAAAATTTCAGCAGATGTCGTACTAAAAATCATTAACAACCCGATTGATAAGATACATCCTACAACAATCAAAATTGCTAATTGTAAGTACCCTGCCCGCTTGTCTTCCATTAGACCTCTTCTATAACTTCATTTTATTGCTAAAATTACTCTTTTTGGCACCTTTATCGTTAAATTTTTCAACCATATGTATTCATATGCTCTCAAAATTTTCCGATAAATTCACTCAAAAATGATCAATTTTTTCAAGCAAAGCAAGTTATACAGGAGATCTATTACTTTACGCGAATACGATCACCAACTTTAAGATTCCGTGCTTTGTCTTCATCAAGGTTATTTAAATCCAATAAATCATCAAATTTTACGTTAAATTGCTTAGCTATTTTCCAAGGGTTATCCCCACTCTTAATGGTATAGTATTTCTTTTCTAACGTACTTTCTCCAAGTTCGGTTTTTTTTGTTTCTTTGGCAATGACTTGCTGCTGTTGTGGAATCCTTAAGACCTGGCCTATTTTTAATTTATCATTATTTAAACGGTTGGCTTTGCGAAGGGCCTCAACACTTGTTCCGTGGTTACGCGCAATTTTTTCGAGTGCATCTCCTCTTTTAACTGTTACCTCGATATATTTCTCAGAACGATCTTGTGGTTTCGCTACAGTTGACGACTTATTCTCTACATAAGCCAATTCATCTTTGGCCTTACTTTGAGGTAAATATTCTCTAAGCACATTGTCCACTTCATCAAGAGGTGATGTGACAATTAGCGGGGTTTCAAGTTGCGCTTTTCCTTTCTCCGGATGTTGCGGAGAACTTTCTTCAACAAGAGTCCTTTCCACTTCACTTTCCATAGGGAACTGTTCGGGATCCGATTTAATTGCAGTTACAAATAAAATCGCCAAAAGCCCCGCGTTCACTAAGACAGATATGATTATTGCATCTCTTTTGGACATTGACATACCTCAAACTAAGCTATTCACTATACTTTGGAATTCTTTTCCTCTATGGGCAAAGTCGCGAAACATATCATAGCTTGCACATCCCGGAGAAAGTAAAATGCTATCTTTTGGCCTAGCGACGCTGCTAGCATAGATGACAGCTTCTTTTAAATCATTAAATGTTAAAACTTCTATACTCGGGTGCAAGTTTTCTTTTATTTTATCCTTTGCCTGTCCTATCGCGCATATGCACTTGACTTTGTTTTTAAAACCTTCAAGCCAATAAGCGTAAGATTCTCCTTTGTCAATCCCCCCTGCGATCAAAATGACATCGGGAGGTAGTAGCTCTACTGCCCGTTTGACTGCCTCGACATTTGTGCCTTTGCTATCATCGTAGTAAGAAACTCCATGAATTTCCCGTACAAACTGTACCCTATGTTGCGGAGCATTAAAAGTAGAAAGACTTTTAAAAATTTCTTCAAAAGTAACTCCTAGAGCAAGACAGACTGAACAAGCAGCTAGAAGGTTTTCCAAATGAAGAGAAGGTTTTCCGTGATAAGATCTAGGCAAAGGATATTCTTGTAAATTGTTATAAAAAATCTTATCTAAATTTGTAGACACAATACAATTTTGATCATAGCCAAAACAGTGTAAATGTTCTTTTAGGAATAAAGTTTCAAATTGTTTATATGTTTTTTCTTCTACAAAAAGTTGACCCTCATTTTTCAGGCATTTTTGGATATTGATTTTGGCTTTAGCATACGCTTCCATTGTGCCGTAGCGATCAAGATGATCAGGAGTGATATTCAACAAGACGCCGAGATCCAACACTTTTTGATTGAATGTCTCTAGTTGGTAGGAACTTAACTCAAGAATGATATGGTGTTCAGCTGTGAGGCTTTGAATTTTTGAGCAAAGAGCCGTACCGACATTTCCTAAGGCAATTGCTTTTTTTCCTGCAAAATTTAAAATATGTTCAATGAGTAACGTTACAGTTGTCTTTCCATTGGTTCCTGTGATTCCAATGACTTTTTGGCCAGTGAGATAGCGACAACCTAACTCAATTTCTCCTATCACCTTTTTGTTTTCCCCCTTTGCAGCAATATAGAGAGGGTGTTTTACAGATAATCCAGGAGAGACAATCACGAGATCAATATCCCCAAAAAAGATTGTATCTTTATCGCTCTGGAGCTGTAATCCTTTGCTTATCAATTCAAGTATTTCAGGTTGTTGTAAAAATTCAGAATAGCGGCTATCCACTCCCAACACTACTTGCCCTTGGCTTAAAAGCAGCCTTGCAGCGGCTTGCCCACTTATACCCATGCCAATAATTAATGTTTTACTCACAGGAAATACTCCGCATTACTGAAATTTTAAAGAAGCAATACCTAGGATAGCTAAGATAAGGCCAACGATCCAAAAACGCACAACCACTTTCGTTTCTTTCCATCCTTTAAACTCAAAGTGATGATGTAAGGGAGCACATAAAAAAACGCGTTTACGATCTCTAAGACGGTAACTGGCTACTTGCACAATTACAGACAGCGTTTCTGCAACAAAAACTCCGCCAACTAATCCGAGCAAAATTTCCCTCTTCAAAAGAACTGCAGACACTCCGATGATACCTCCAAGAGCCAACGAGCCTGTATCACCCATAAAGACTTGCGCTGGATGGCTATTATACCAAAGGAATCCTAAGCAGGCTCCTGCAAATGCCGAAAGGTAGATGGCAATTTCACCACTCCCTTCAATGTAGGGAATGTTAAGATAGTGGGCTAAGTCAAAATTATTTGAGACAAAAGCAAAAATGGAAAAAGTTCCAGCGACTAAAATTAAGCATCCTGTAGCAAGACCATCTAAGCCATCTGTTAAATTTACAGCATTTGAAGATCCCACAATAATAAACATCATAAATAAAAACGCAAAAAGTAATCCAAATCCTTTAAAAACCAATATAGGTTCCTTAACAAAGGGGACGTAAATACTGCTGGCAAAAGTTTTTAAAGAAAGTGCATTTTTATGCGGTTTTTTATCATGGAGGTCATTTTGTCTTTGAAGGCTAGTCTTCACTGTGGGTGGAACAAAAAAAGAGCCCATTTTAAGAACATCGCTTGCTCCAGGCACGAGCATATAGGCAGCCACAAAGGCACTTATCAAGGCCTGATAAAACATTTTTTTCTTAGCTGATAAACCTTTTGCATTCTTATAGCGTAATTTGAGGTAGTCATCTCTTGCACCAAGGGCTCCTAACCACAAAGTAGTGATAAAAAGAATCAGAGTGAAGGCACTTTTTAAATTCATCCAGAGGGTCATGGAAGCAATCATTGAAAAGAGAATCAACAAGCCGCCCATCGTGGGAGTGTCTTGTTTTTTGCCATGTAATTTTCCAAGCGTTGGGCACTCTTCTTTGCGGATTGTCTGGCCTATCTTTAATGAGCAAAGCTTGCGAATAAAAAATGGACCTAAGAAAAT
The DNA here is from genome assembly GCA_011125455.1 of Chlamydiales bacterium STE3. Classification (NCBI taxonomy): domain Bacteria; kingdom Pseudomonadati; phylum Chlamydiota; class Chlamydiia; order Chlamydiales; species Chlamydiales bacterium STE3. Next base: position 35,103 of record VKHO01000058.1, read on the forward strand.
GCATAAAACGAGGGACGTCAAGGAAGCTAAAATCATTCTTGTTGAAAAGTAACCAAATACCGAGGGAACTTTTATGCCGTAATTTTCTTTTAACCACTCCATTAACAAAAAAATCATTTTAGAACTCTTCTATTACCTTCCACATTGCGTTTCCGTAAGACCCCTTCACCAAAACAATATCCCCTTCAGAAGCTTGTTTTCTAAGCTCAGAGATTAAATGCTGATGACTATCAAAATAATGAGCTTCTCGACCATGCTTATGCCAAGCATCGATCATTGGCAAACATTCTTCTCCATAGCAAAAAAGATAGTCTACTGTCTTTAGGGCTTCCTCTGCAACGTCTATATGACATTGTGCAGAAAATTTTCCAAGTTCTAGCATGCTTCCTAAAACAGCAAATTTAAATCTTCCTTGTCTTGGGGTAGGCAATGAACTAAGCGCAGCCTTTACAGCAATAGCACTCGCGTTATAAGAGTCATCGATAAAAATGACTCCCTTTTTTAATTTAGTTTCAAAGCGCTGTTGGAACAATTTTAAAAACTTTAGACGCTCTTGAATTTCTTGAAATTCAAGGCCTAGCTGACATGCCACCGCAATCGCACTTAAAATATTCTGCTGATAATGTTTTCCTGAGATGGGCATTTGTAAAGCCCCAAGCATTCGCCCTGCCTCATAAAGATGAGTTCCATCAAAAAAGTAGTCGGCCTCATGATGATCTAATGAAAATAAATGCGTTCCCCTTTTCCATTCATAAGGTCCAATGGTGATTTGGGTTTTAGGATGATTAAAGATTTCTAGTTTAGCTTGTAAAATTGCATCGATGGAGGGAAAATTTGCAGCATGGACAAGCGCCACTTGGGTAATTAAGGCAATAGTTGGAGGGGCGATTTCTGTCAAAGAGGCAATTTGCCCCGGCTGAGTCATGCCCATCTCTAAAATTAAAAGCTCTTCGTCTCCAGAGGAATCATTTAAAATCGTAAGGGGCAATCCTATTTGAGAGTTTTGATTCCCAGCAGACTTGCCAACCACAAAATTCTTTTCTAATAAAACGGAAAGAAACTCCTTAGTTGAAGTTTTCCCAACAGAACCCGTAATCCCAATAATTTTTGTCTTTCTAAGGCTAAGAAGCGCTTTAACAATCTGTTGCAAAGACCTTAAAACATGGTCCACACGAATCAAAGGGCCGTCACCAGGATAACTTTTTTCGACAACAGCACACGCTGCTCCTTTAGCCAATGCTTCTTGAACAAATTGATGGCCATCAACACGTTCGCCAGGGATCGCAAAAAAAACCTGCCCCTGCTGAATTGTACGAGCGTCTACGCTAAAACCACAAATGGGATAATTATTGGAGCACTCCCGTCCCATTACATAATTTAGCTGGCTCATTGTTTCTATTTTTTTCATAAATATACAATAGTCAAACCAACAAAAATTAAGGAAGTCTATTTTTTTGTAAAACATCCATAAAAACCGTTTTGCAAAATTAACAAAATTATTTTTAAAAGCTACACTAAAAAAAACAACTTAAAAACCGTAAAAAAATTTACTAACTAACAAATAGGTTTAATTAAAACTTATTAAACGACATAATAAACAACAAAAATCAATTAGCATTGCACATTAAAATGCTTATAGATAAAATAAACTCCTACTTCCCAAATTAATTTTCGATTTTTATAAGGAAGCAAATGGTGGTAAATGATGATAAATACAAGAAATTTTAACTGGGGGCCTGGGCTCTTTTTAATTCTCTATCAAATCCTTTTTCTCACCGCTCTCCCCTTCTATTTTTATTACAACATTCCCTCTACTGGCCTCATTCTATCCACAGTCATTTTATTTTTTTTAACAGGTCTCAGCATCACTGGAGGCTACCATCGCTACTATTCTCATCGTTGTTACAAGTTGTCTAAGCCGGCGGAAGCCGTGGTGCTTTTTTTCGCAACAATGGCAGGCCAAGGAAGCGCACTAAGATGGGCATACGACCACCGCATGCATCATGCCTTTGTCGACACGGATAAAGACCCTTATTCCATCAAGAAAGGATTTTGGTATGCACATTTCCTGTGGATTTTAGAAAAACCCAAACCGATCGACCCCAAAGTCGTTTCCGATTTACTAGAAAATCCACTGGTTGTTTGGCAGGATCGCTTTGCAGCAAGAGGAATGTTCGTTACAAACTTTCTTGCATTTCTTTTTGTGGGCTGGCTGCTCAACGACTATTTGGGAGCATTCTTTATAGCTCTTTGGGCAAGACTTTTTCTTCTCCATCATTTTACTTGGTTTATCAATTCTCTTGCACATACATGGGGTGACAAACCCTTCAGTCAAGAACAATCAGCAGTAAACAACTATGTGATTTCTTTGGTCACTTTCGGAGAAGGTTACCACAATTACCACCATACTTTTGCAAATGATTACCGCAACGGCATTCGCTGGTACCATTTTGACCCAACAAAGTGGATGATTTGGACTCTTAGCAAATTTAAAATCGCTACAAATTTAAGAAAAATAGATGATGCTAGCATTAAAAAACGCCTCATTATTGAGCACAAAAGACTTTTACTTAAAAAACTCAGCAGTATATGGACTGCAAAAAAAGGTGAGTTAGAGGAAAAAGTCAACGCTCTTTCGGAACGGCTTCTTGAAAAGATTGCCCGTGCTAATGAATTAAAATCACGTTTTCAACGCTACCAAAGCGAATGCACGCCCAAAGAAATGCTTATGGAGCTAAGAGCAGATCTTTCTAAACATAGCAAAAGCCTTAAAAGAGATTTTGCGCTCTGGTGGTCACTTTCTAGAGATATCATGAATTTAAAATCTTTAAGAAATTAGTTAATTTAGGACCATCATTTCACAAAATCATTGACTCCTTTTTTTTGTTAAGCTATAAACACGTGTTCACGTTGCAAACTGCCCTTTAGTAGTTTATGCAGCTCGGGTGGCATGGCCAAGCGGTAAGGCAGAAGCCTGCAAAGCTTCGATCCCCAGTTCGAATCTGGGTGCCACCTAACTTTTTCAAAGGAAATTGTGCTTTTTCTTGTTGCAACTCCTATTGGCAATTTGTCTGATATAACCTTTCGAGCGATCGAGACACTCAAATCGTGTGATCTTATCCTTTGTGAAGATACCCGCCACACGTTGAAACTTTTAAATCATTATGAAATTAAAAAGCCTCTTTACGCTTACCATAAGTTTAATGAAAGCGCAACACTGGAAAAAATCATCATTAAACTGAAAGAGGGCAACGCAATTTGCCTAGTAAGCGACGCCGGAACCCCGCTTATTGCAGACCCTGGCTATGTTCTGCTACAGCGTTGCATTCAGGAATCAATCGAAGTTACAGCTTTGCCAGGGCCCTGTGCAGCGATTAACGCCCTCATTCTTTCAGGCTTTGATTCTCGACGTTTTCAATTTGTTGGATTTTTACCCAAACAGCAAAAAGAGCTTATCAAAGCGCTACAAGAGTATATCCCCTACCCTGGAGTCACCTTAGGCTACGAGTCTCCGGAAAGAATCACCAAAACTGTCACCATACTTAGTGAAATTGCCCCCCAACTTTCTATCGCTATTGCTCGTGAACTGACAAAAAAATTTGAACAGGTGTTAAGAGGGACAGCGCTTGAGGTTGTCAATCAATTGCATCAAACTCCTATTAAGGGAGAGTGCATTTTGCTACTTCAAGGCCAACCAAGTTCAATAGATTATTCCGATCTTTCCATTGAAGAGCATATTCAGCAAATTGAAAAAGCTTTTTCCCTTTCGCGAAAAGAAGCCATAAAAATCGTTGCAGAGCAAAGACATAGTCCTAAAAGAAATATCTACAAAGAAGCGCTAAAAACAAAACAAGTTTAGTTATTAGCTTCTAAAATTCAAAAACTTAGAAAAAATTTTCAGCTTTTTAATTTTTTAGATAGAGAAATCTACATCTAGTTTTTATTTGCAATAAAACTTAGCTTTCAACTATAACCCAAGTTCAAATTGCTAAGAAATTATTAATCTTTAAACGGCAAGATGTTCTTAAAGCAAAAATTGCCCTTCATGTTTGGCATTTTTGTGATTCAAGACTTTAATTAAGGAGTTAACATGAATCGAATTCTACTTACAGTAGGTGCAGCATTAGGTCTCTTATGCCAAGCCTCAACAGCAGAAGCTATTATTGCTAGCGTTAAATCGACTGGTATGGCTGCTACAGCTGTGGCATATCCACAAGATGCTCTTACAGCCGCTTACAACCCCGCAGGCAATGCTGAAATTGGCAATCGTCTTGACATGGGTATCACTTGGGCCCACGATCGTGGCCGTGCTACCATCAGAGGTAACCAAGCACCTCCTTTTATCGGCACCGTAAATGGCTCATTTAACGGTTACAAAACAGCGAACTTTTATTCACCAGATTTTGGTGTAAATAAAACTTTTGGAGATGACTGCCAATACGCAATCGGGTTTCTTGTCTATAATCGCAATCAAAGTAAAACAACTTATAACACAGCTTTTCCTCTTATTGGCACAAGCCATTTAGGATTAGAGTATGTCCATGAACAGCTTGGACCTGTTTTTGCTTGGAAAGTGCACGACTGCTTTAATGTTGGCGTCTCTCTTAACTACAATATTCAACGTCTTAAAGTAAACGGCGTACAAAACTTTGACAACGCTTTTCGCTCAAAATATCCAGGCCACGTTACAAATCGAGGCTATAGTTACTCTTCTGCTTTAGGTGTTACTATTGGCGCACAATGGAAAATCCTGCCTGAGTTAACGATTGGTGGCGTCTACCAGCCAGAAACAAAAATGCGCCGTTTTAAAAAGTATAAGGGATTTATTGCTCAAAAAGGCAAATTCAACATCCCAGAACGTTGGTTAGTAGGGATCGCTTGGCGCTTTATGCCATGCGCAACACTTGCTTTTGACGTTGAGCATAATCGATGGCGCCATATTAAAGCGCTGCACAATTCCCTACTTAACGGTGATCAAATAGAATTACTTGGTTCGAAAAAAGGCCCAGGGTTTGGTTGGAGAAATCAAACGTTTTACCGTGTTGGCGTTGATTTCGCAGTCACAGATAATCTAATCGTTCGCGCAGGCTTTAGACACGTGAACGCTCCTATCCCTAAAAAAGAGACAGTTGTAAACCAGCTTACCTTAGATACAGTTAGAGATGTCATCACTGCTGGGGCAACTTATATGTTCGATGAATGTTACGAAGTTTCCTCATTCTTTGCTTGGGGTCTTAGACATCATATTAGTGGCAAAAACTCCATCCCAAATACTCCATTTGGCGGTGGTGAAGCGAACTTGAAGCAACAGAAATATGCCCTTGGCATATCTTTGGGCTTGAACTACTAGGTAATCCTAAAGCAACTCAAAGTCAATAATCGACTTTGAGTTGCTTACTTCTTTATATCTTTACAAGAATCGCTTTAGCCCGCATAATTCTCAATTGAAACAACCTCATAGATAATTATGATTCCAAAAGTTCCAGACCATCTTACAAATATGATCCATCCTTATGTGTTTTTGCTAAAGGAAGGCAAGGCAATTTCAGAAAATTATCTTGACTACTCTCTCCTCATGCTGCAAACAACTTGTCCCGAAGTCATTCCTTCTCCATTTAAAAAACACTCAGAAAATCCCTTGATTAAGTCAGCTTTCAACATTTCCAGCCTCTAAAAACTCCTTCATACCATCTTCTTAAAAAAAGTTGGCAATCAAGTCAGTCGATTGCTAAATTTGCATGCAAAATGCTTGCTATAATGATCTCATTTCACTAGAATTAAGCTTCAAATAAGAAGCTGCTTGTTAATGATGATTGAAACAGTGATTAAACAGAATACTGACCTAGAGCATTCCACCATACCCACTTGCCTTTCTAACCCGCTCTCCGCTATAAAAGTTAAGCTTTTTTTTAAACAGGCAGGAGTCCGTGCTTTGGGAAAAGAGACATTATGAAGTTGAGCTATCCAGTCTACCTCAGCGCAATACCAGACAAGCCGGATCAATTTGCAGGCAAAGAGTTTTTAACTAAGCTCTTAATTCCCACAATTGAAAGGGAAAAAGAGTATTTGGAACAAGCACACCAACGTGTTGGATGCAATTTAAAAGCGATTCTATTGCATGGCACGAACTCAGTTGGTACAATTAACAAAGAGAAAAAAATTTTCATCGAATTCTCAGAGGCATTTCAACTTAGATACTGTTCGCGCATCTGCTCGAGCCCATAGAGGTAGTCAGACGCTTCATAGAGGATTGAAACGATTAGAAATGTGTCAAAATAACACTATTACATGTAAAGAAGGAGAACGCACATGTCTTCAACACCAAAAGAAATTATTTTTGACGAAGAAGCACGCGAAAAACTAGCGAATGGCATAAAAAAACTCGCTGATGTTGTCGCTTTTACACTGGGGCCAAAAGGGCGCAATGTAGGGCTTGAAAAAAGCTGGGGCGCTCCAAATATCACTAACGATGGCAATAGCATTGTTAAGGACATTACGCTTGAAGACACCTATGAAAATATGGGTGTTGCGATGGCCAAAGAAGTTGCACAAAAAATCAAAGAAGTCTGCGGAGACGGAACAACAACAGGCACACTCCTTTTAAGAGCTCTTGTTGACAACGGCATTCGACAAATTTCCTCCGGAGCAAGCCCTATCATTATCAAAAGAGGCATGGACAAAGCTGTTGAAGCCATCATTAAAGAAATCGAAAAAAGCGCAATTCCAATAAAAGACTCCAATGAAATCCGCAACATTGCCACTGTTTCAGCTTCAGGCAATGAAGACATTGGCGCTATCATTTCTGAAGCGATGGAAAAAGTTGGCAAATCAGGGGTAATTACTATTGAAGAAGCCAAAGGAACAGCCACTTCAATCGAAGTTGTAGAGGGAATGCAATTTGATCGCGGGTACATCAGCCCCTATTTCTGCACGAATTCAGAAAAGATGACTGTAGAGATGCAAAATGCCAACCTTTTAATCGTGGATAAAAAAATTAACAATATTCACGAACTTCTCCCTGTTCTTCAGGCAGTTGCATCTTCAGGCAAACAGCTACTAATCATCGCCGAAGATATTGAAGGGGATGCTCTTTCTACCCTCGTTGTCAACAAACTAAGAGGTACCTTAAAGATTGCTGCTGTAAAATCTCCAGGCTTTGGAGACCGCCGCAAAGCAATGCTTGAAGACATTTCTATTCTAACAAATGCTACCGTCATCGCAGAAGATACCGGAATGTCACTTAAAGAGATCACCCCAGAAGCTTTAGGTTCGGCTGAAAAAATCACCATTAGCAAAGAACATACGATTATTGTCAATGGAGCTGGCTCTGCAGAAAAGATTCAGGCCCGTGTGAAACAGATTGAAAATGAGATCAGCAATACAAAAAGTTCTTATGATAAGGAAAAACTAGAAGAGCGTAAAGCCAAGTTAAGTGGCGGGGTTGCTGTGATTCATGTTGGTGCTGCCACAGAGCCTGAGCTCAAGCAACGCAAACAAATGTATGAAGATAGTCTCAATTCTACGCGTGCTGCGCTAGAACAAGGCGTTGTTCCTGGTGGAGGTGTTGCTCTACTGCATGCAAGCCAGATAATCAAAAACCTTAACTTGGAAGGTGATGAAGCGCTGGGAGCTAAAATTGTCGCTTTAGCATGCGAAGCGCCTATCAAACAAATCGCTTCTAACACGGGCTTTGATGGATCGATTATTCTTTCTGAAATCCTTCAAGCTAAAAACCCAAGCGTTGGCTTTAATGCGCTTAAGGAAAAAGTAGAAGATTTACTGGCAGCAGGAGTTATCGATCCTGCGAAAGTTGTGATCAATACTCTTACCCATGCAGCTTCCGTTGCAGGAATTGTTCTCATCTCCGAAGCTTTAATTGCTGATGCTAAAGAAGAAGACGAGGAGTAGTTTTTTAGAAGCCTCGACAAAGGGGAGAAGGTTCCATCTCCCCTTTTTTAAAGGCTCCCACCTATCACATTGAGAAAAGATTCACTGATTTTTTTGAAGTAAGGGTAAGCACTTCCTTGCCGGTAGGCAGCGGGATAACCTTCATCCCCACCAATACGAATTTCTTCTATTAAAGGAATACTACCTAGAAAATTTGTTTGAAAACGCATCGCCAGCTCCTCGCCTTTGCCTTCTCCGAAAATGGCATAAGTTTTTCCCGTTTCCGGAACCGTAAATCCCGCCATGTTTTCAATAACTCCAACAAGAGGCACATTTAATTGCTGAAATGAGTTAATTGCTTTTACAGCATCGACCACGGCAACTTCTTGAGGCGTTGTTACAACAAGAGAGCCCTTTACATCTAAAAGTTTTGCGAGAGAGATCGGAATATCGCCTGTCCCAGGGGGGAGGTCAACAATAAGGTAGTCTAAATCTCCCCATGAAGCATCATGAATCATTTTTTCCAGAGCCCCATGCAGCATCGGCCCTCTCCAAGCTAAAGAACGCGCCTCTTCAAGAAAAAAACCAATTGAGAGAATTTTGACACCAAATTTGAAAAAAGGGACAGCTTTCTCTTCCCCTTGAGAGCTTCGAAGAATTCGCGGAGAGAGGCTTCTTAAGCCAAACATAATCGGCTGCGAAGGGCCGTATAAATCTGCATCTAATATACCAACCTTATAACCCATTTCGGCTATCGTAATCGCTAAACTTGCCGAAATAGTAGATTTGCCAACACCTCCTTTTCCAGATCCGACAAAATAAACGTTAGGTTGCATGTAAATTCTGCTCGATAATCTCTTTAGAGATTTTTGGATAATGATCTCTCACACCTTCGCATTCGGTAGCTACTTGCTCCCACGTTTCTTTAGAAGTTAGATTTTGCTTCCAAAAGGGATAGGTACGGCACTGGGTCGGCCTGACTTTATAGACAGAACATTGTTTATCTTTAAAAAAAACACAATCAAAATTACCTGCATTTTCTCTTAAAGAAACACGATTGTTGACCACGCGTAAATATTTATTTGCAAAGTCTTCAACTGTTAGGTTTAAAAATTGGGCTATTCTAACAATTTCTTCTTCTTCCAACCACACATAACCTGGAAAACCTGTGCAGCATTTCCCGCAGCCTGTGCATTGGAAAGATAGCCCTTGGCTATACCATGGTTCCTGGTTTTTAATTAATTTCAAAGGGTGTGTCATTCCCTATCCTTTAAAATTTGCCGGATTCCTGCTACAACAAACAGAATCAAAAATACAAGACAAACCGTCCCTACAACAGCAGCTTCAACAAATAGCTGCGCTAATATGCTATGCATCCTCATACTCCCTACATTCACTGAAGGTTTTCGCTGAAAACCGAACTGTAAGCTTAGCTTATGAAAATAGGATTGTCAACAATCTAACCATTTGCTAATTTTCTATACACCCAACTTAAAATAGATACTGATTTTCAGCAACTTGTGACAATTTTAGGAATTTTATGCAAAAACCACGTGAACACTGGAGCAATCAACTAGGCTTTATCCTTGCAGCAGCAGGGTCTGCAATAGGTCTAGGAACTCTTTGGAAAGTCCCTTATGTGATTGGGCAAAACGGAGGAGGACTTTTCGTTTTAATTTATGTTTTTTGCATTTTTTTTATTGGCATTCCTGTTTTTATTGCTGAATTGATGCTAGGAAGAAAAACTCAGAGAGCAGCTGTCGGCACGTTTGTCACATTAAGTCATAATTCTGCATTATGGAAAATCCCGGGCTGGCTAGGAGTCATCTCAGCTTTTATGATTATGTCCTTTTACAGCGTTGTTGCAGGCTGGGGATTAAATTACATCTTCATGTGCTTGAATCAATTCTATAGCCAACTCTCCCCCTCTGAAATCAGCCAAGTTTTTGCCAGATTGGAGTCTTCTGGCGATATTACCCTTTTTTGGAATTTTCTATTTACGGCTTTAACGATTGGGTTAGTCTACCCAGGAGTCCGTGAAGGGATCGAGTACTGGAGCAAATTCATGACCTCGAGCCTTTTTGTGCTTCTTGTGATTCTCTGCAGCTATAGCATCACCCTGGACGGATTTGATGAGGCTGTACGCTTCATCTTTTACCCTGATTTTTCCAATTTTAAAGTCTCTGGAGCATTAGAAGCACTTGGCCTTTCATTCTTTACATTAAGCCTTGGACAAGGAGTGATGCTGACTTACGGCAGCTATATGCGCCGCAGTGAGGATATTCCTAAAACAAGTGCTATTATTGGTTTAAGCATCACCGGAGCTTCTATTTTAGCAGGCTTAATGATTTTTCCTATTATTTTTACCTTTGGTTTTAAACCTCAGGAAGGCCCTGGACTGGTCTTTAAGACCTTGCCACTTCTCTTTGGAAAGTTACCCGGCTCCCTTATTCTATCAGTGAGCTTTTTCACCCTCTTTACTTTTGCAGCATTAACTTCCGCTATCGCACTTGTCGAAGTTGTGGCCGCTAACTTTATCGACTTATTTGGTTGGAATCGCAAAAAAGCTGTCCTTATTACTGGAATGGGCACATTAGTTTTTGGCATTCCGAGTGCTCTTGCAAAGACAAATTGGCTATTTGCTAACTGGCAGGTTATTTATGGAAAAAACTTTTTTGAAACAGTCGATAACCTAGTTTCTGTCTGGCTTCTTTCCATCGGAGGATTAATGATCGCCCTTTTTACAGGATGGAAACTTGATAAAGAATTAATAAAAGAGGAGTTCCAACAAGGAACTGTTTTTAAGTGGCTTTTTGCCCCATGGCTGTTTTTTATTAGATGGATTGTACCTATCGCTATTTTGCTGATTATTGCACATTCTACAGAGCTCATTGATATAGACTACTGGGCAACACACACAAAATCTCTCGTAAATTCTAGGTTTTAATGTATATGAAAAGGAAATTTCTTCTCGCTATTAAAAAATCTCAACTTTTTATTAAAATGTGAGAAAAGGCGTTTTTGTTCTTTTTATTTTGGAGGTTATATGAAAGATGCAGCTCACCATATCAAATATATTCAAAAAAAAGTCCTACAAGAAAATCGAAAAAAGAACCTAAAACTCGATAAGAAACGCACCCAGGCACCCTACTTAAATTCTTCCCTCTTCGAACATCGTTCCAAGTAATAGAGCTTGGCAGGACAAGTCTCTTTTTTGGGGCCTGTCCTCTTTTGCCTAAAAATCCCCCATCTTTTCTTTCAAAAAACATGCCCATCAGCTACATTCTTAAAAAAAGCTAAGGTGAAAAGAGCTCATGAATATATCTGTCGATTTACAGCAAATGGATTTAGAAACGCAAAAAAATATCACCTCCTGGTTGAATGGCAAATATGATGACGAGACGAAAGAATCCATTCAAAAACTCCTGAAGGATCAACCTCAGGAAGCTGTCGATGCATTTTACAAGACATTGTCGTTTGGAACGGGCGGCATGAGAGGCATCATGGGTGTCGGAACTAACCGCATGAACCTCTACACAATTCAAACGGCGACACAAGGGCTTGCCAACTACCTCCTTACCCAAATTTCTGAGAATGAACGCCATTCTGTTTTTATTGGTTTTGATTCCAGGCACCATTCTCAGGAGTTTGCAGAAACCGCAGCGAAAGTTCTCGCAGGAAATAATATTCATGTTTATCTCTGCCAAGATCTAAGGCCGACGCCCCTTGTCTCATTTGGTTGCCGCTTTAAAAAATGCACAGCAGCAATCATGATAACAGCCTCGCACAATCCTCCTGAATACAATGGATACAAAGTTTATTGGGCTGATGGGGGCCAAGTTTTACCTCCACATGATATAGGGATTGTCGATGAAGTAAATAAAATTACAGACCTTAGTCAGATTCATCTACTAGAAAACCTCGATTCCCCCTTGATAGAAATGGTTGAAGAAGAAATTGACGATGCGTACTTGGAGGCGATTTCTACTCTTCAGCTTTATCCTCAGCAAAATAAATCCAAGGGAGCGGAACTTAAAGTTATCTATACGAGTTTGCATGGGACAGGTATTACCCTGGCACCTCGAGCCCTAAGTATGTGGGGATTTACTAATTTAAGTTTTGTTGACCAACAAATCATTCCTAATGGTGATTTCCCAACAGCCCACTATCCAAACCCGGAAGAGAAGGCAGCTCTTAGTGAAGGCATTAAAGTCTTGCAAGAAAAAAAGGCCGATCTTTTGATCGCAACAGACCCTGATGCCGACAGAGTAGGCATTGTCGTTCAACACCAAGGCGAAAGCGTCATTCTAACGGGTAACCAAGTAGCGTGTATTGTCCTCCAACATATTTGTGAAGCATTGAAAGATCAGGGAAAAATTGATGATAAAACGGCTTTTGTCAAAACAATCGTTACCACAGAGCTCTTCAGAAAAATTGCCGAACACTTTGGGGGGACCTGCTTTGACGTCCTAACAGGATTTAAGTACATTGCTGAAAAAATCAGAGCATGGGAATTAGCAGATACCTACAACTATATTTTTGGAGGTGAAGAATCGTATGGTTACTTGATGGGTACCTTTGCACGTGATAAAGACGCCATTTTATCCTCGGCCCTTATTTGCCAGATTGCTCTAAAGGCTAAATTAGAAAATAAAACCTGTGTTGATCTCCTCCATGAGATCTACCAAACTTATGGCATTTATTGGAATAAACTCCGTTCTATCAACTTTGAAGAAAGTAAGGAAGGACAGGAAGAGATGAAGCAGTCTATGGTTTTCTTACGTCAAAAGAAGGTACACGAGCTGCAAGGGACTCAAGTTGTGCGGATAGATGATTATCTTTCTTCTGAGAGCCATCTTTTAGCTGACAATTCAATCGAAAAACTGGCACTACCTACTTCTGATGTTCTGGTTTTCTGGCTAGACACAGGCAGCAAAGTGATGGTACGGCCCTCTGGAACCGAGCCCAAGGTTAAACTTTACTGCGAAGTCCTCAACAGTTCTTTTTCTTCTATTAAGGAAGGCGAGAAAGAGGCGGAAGAGCAGGCCGTGCAATTATTGAATGCTATCGAAAAATTGCTTAAACCCTCGCCGTGAGTGGGAGAATAAATTCCCTCTTTAATCAATTGCTTTATTTTGTTATACTATCTCACAAATCTTCATTAATCCTGAACCTTCTAAACAAATGATTACCTTACAACTTATTTCTAAAAGCTTTGGGAGCCGAGTACTTTTTGAAAATGTAACCGTTACATTTAACGAAGGTAACCGCTACGGTCTAACAGGTCCAAATGGTGCTGGGAAGACTACTCTACTCAAAATAGTTATGGGGCTAGAAGAAGCCACATCCGGGACAGTCACTCTACCTGATCGTGTAGGGATCCTAAAACAGAACATTGAAGATTACCGAGAATGTAATGTCCTCGACACTGTGATCATGGGAAACAAAAGGCTGTGGAATGCTTTCCAAGAACGCGATCATTTATACGAAGTAGAGATGACAGATGAGATTGGCATGCGCTTAGGAGATCTTGAAGGCATTATCGCAGAAGAAGATGGCTATAGCGCTGAGGCTAATGCCGAAATGCTGTTATCTGGAATGGGTGTTCCTCAAGAATTTTTTACAAAGAAAATGAAAGAGGTCCCAACAGATATTCAATTTAAAATTCTCCTTTGCCAAGCCCTATTTGGAGATCCACAAGCTCTTCTCTTGGATGAACCGACAAACCACTTAGACTTAGAATCTATCGGCTGGCTCGAAAAGTTCCTACTTAACTACAAAGGCACCTTAATTGTTATTAGCCATGATAGGCACTTCTTAAATGCTGTAACGACACACATTGCAGATATTGACTATGGTACCATTATTATTTATCCAGGTAACTATGATGACATGGTTGTTGCAAAAACTTCTTTACGCGACAGCGCTGAATCAGAAGTGAAAAGTAAGGAAAAGAAAATTGCCCAACTTAAAGAGTTTGTTGCGAAGTTTGGAGCAGGCACAAGAGCCAGCCAGGTGCAATCACGCTTGAGAGAGATCAATCGTCTGCAGCCTCAAGAACTCAAAAAATCCAACATCCAACGTCCCTATATTCGTTTCATTCCCCAAGAAAAAGCACCTGGAAAAATTATTTTCAAAGTCGAAGGAGTCTCCAAAAGCTATGACGACCATGCAGTAATTGAAAAACTTAACTTGGAAATCACACGAGGAGATAAGATCGGTGTCATCGGAAACAATGGTAGAGGGAAGACAACCCTTCTCAAACTATTAGCTCGTGCCATCGAAAGTGATCGCGGCAAGCTAGAATTAGGCCATCAAGTACAAATTAGTTATTTCCCGCAAAACCATTTAGATATTATCGACAAGAAAGAGGCTATTAATTCCTTCGACTGGCTTAAGAATGTGAAAACTGGTGTATACGACCAGGAAATTCGCAGTGTGATGGGGAAAATGCTATTTGCTGGTGATGATGCCTTCAAGCCTATTTCTTCCTTATCAGGAGGAGAGACAGCGCGACTTATTTTAGCTTCGATGATGCTTGTCGATCACAACGTTCTTATCCTTGATGAACCCAATAACCACTTGGACCTTGAAGCAGTCTCTGCTCTTGCTTGGGGACTTCAAGAGTACAAAGGTACGGTTATTGTCGCAAGTCATGATAGGGATTTAATTAGCACCGTGGCTAATCGCATTGTTGCCTTTGAAAATGACGGTATCCATGTATTTGACGGGCCATTGGATGAATACCTGGCAAAAAAAGAAGCTGCCGCACGAAGATAATGAATGAATTCACTAAGAATAAATTTCATTCTTTGTCGAATGCTAGCCAACATAAAATTCTAGCAAAGCTTCTTAATGAGCTTTATCGCCTGCAAATTAGCGGCCAGGTACTCAGCCCCTCAAAAGCACTTTATGAACTTTATTCCGGTTGGATAGAGACAGGGTTAAAAATCCAGTGGGATAACCCTAAATCTATAGCTGATGGCTATCATTTTCATTTGCGCCAAGCCAACATACAGGGGCAGTTTTTACCAGCTGTTGCTCATTTTGACAGAGAAGAGGCCGAGGAAGCATGGCCTATTCATGTTTACTTGGACCAACTTCGTTCAGCACATAACGTGGGTAGCATTTTGCGCACTGCGGAGGGATTTGGCTTTGACACTGTACTTTTCTCTAAAGACACTCCTTGGATCGACAATAAACAGGTCCAAAAAACCTCTTGCAACGCTTATCTTTTCGTTAACTGTCAGAAAAAAACACCTATGCAAGATTTAAAACGGCCTCTAGTCGTGTTAGAGACAGCGCTAGAAGCTTGTTCACTTTATAAATTTACATTTCCGAGGACGTTTACCTTGGCAATAGGAAATGAGGAGTATGGATGCTCTGATGATATGCTTAAAACTGCCGACTACATCATCAAAATTCCTATGAGGGGGCGCAAAAATTCTCTTAACGTCGCCAACGCATTTGCCGCCACAGCCTCGGAAATATCAAGGCAGAGGAATTAAAAACCCATGAGTACAAACAATTTCTCTTTTCTTCCTTTCGAAAAAGAACGTGAGGCGAAGGACAAAGAATTTTTTTCCGTTGATCCAGCAATCACCAGATATCCCTCACCTATTATCGATTCTGTCAAGCAGGCTTCGGAACAAGAAAAAATTCGCTTAATTAGTGAACATTTTGCAAGCATCTTGGAAATCCTGGGAATGGATCTTGAAAACGAATCCATCAAAAAAACACCTTTACGCATTGCGAAGATGTATGTCCAGGAAGTTTTTTCGGGTCTTAATAAGGAAACCTTTCCCGATCCAAGCTTTATCCCAGACCAAAATATAAGTCCCAACCATGCTAATACTGTGTTTGTTAAGGTTTCGTTCACAAGTTTCTGTGAGCACCACTTTGTCCCTTTTCATGGAAAAGCTTATATCTCCTATTTGCCGAATAAAAAATTAATTGGATTATCTAAGATTCCAAGAATTGTACGCTATTTTGCCAAACGCCCTCAGGTACAAGAAAGGCTAACCGCTCAAATCGCAGACTCTTTATCTATCATGCTGGAAACGGAGAATGTAGCAGTTTCTATTATCGCGGAACATTTCTGTGTTATTGCACGGGGTATTGAAGATTCTCATAGTGATACTATCACAAATCATTTGCGGGGTGTTTTTGAAAGCGACGAAAATATTCGCCGCGAGTTTTTTGAAGGCATTAACCGTCAACGCCATTAAGAGAGGGCAAAGAATTTCTTTCCTTCAAGCATTTTTTTAAAAATAGCGAATAAACAGGGTATTTCCATCGCAGACAAGCGCCCCGCGATGTTTTTTTGAAGAAAATTTAAAATGGTCCCCTTCAAGCGCTATAGTTGAAAAAGGATATTCTCCAGGAGGCGCTTGCATTAAATCTTCTAGGGAAAATTTTTCATTATTCAATGTAAGGCAACACTGATTCCCCACCTTCAGCTCCCTGAAGCCGGCTCTATTTTGAATAAGAAAAGGCACTTCCAGCGTTTCAAATTCCCATTGAGAATCTGTAGTTGAGGAAAAAGACTCGTCATTGAGGCTTAAAGTTGTCCCATCCGCTAAGGAGAGTAAGCGCTGCGTTGTCCCCCCACCACTGATTCCAATTCCTTTAGGATGCCCTAATCTTAAGATGGGGCCTTTAATTGCTTGGTAGCGATCAAATAACGCACGCATTTGCTCGTGGTATTCCTTCACCTTTAAGCTCATTGTCTCCTTTAACTCCCTGTAATGATAAGAAGCTAGAACTTGCTCTACCCCCCCCTGCGACATCCCTGAGAGGCTTTCTTCTAAAATTTCGCTGAGGAAAGCTCCTTTTTCCACTCGTTCCTTCCACTGTTTTACCTCCAAAAAATCAAGAGCAAAGGCCAAGGTTGCGCCAACAGAATAATGGCGCCATTTGATTGCGTAATCTGAAAAATCCGCATCTTCACTGAGAGCCTTGATATTAGCTAGGATTTGGCTTTCCCCATCGAACATCTTGGCAGAGACGTAATCGGCAAGGCCTTCCATTTTTTGCTGATGATCTTCCCACTGTATGGAATTTTCGCTAATCTGTTTCTTTCTTTCCTTGTAAACACTGAGATAGCTCTTTAAAAGATCGAGCTTCTCCTGCTTGGAAGCTTTTAAAAACTTCTCTAAAATAGCGTCCTCAATTTTCATTAGAGCTAGATTCTCCGGATTAAAATGGTCGCTATATTCTCCAAGCGGTTTTTCTTCTGGGGCAAAGTAACGCAGCTGGTAGCGGTGAAAACGCTCATGAGCAAAAATGCGTAAAGTCTCCTCATCATTTCCCATTTGGAAGACAAAAGCATTCTCTCCATCGATATCGAAGGAGGGATGAAGTTTTAGCTGAGTTACCTTCCATAAATCTTCTCTTGCAAAATGCACCGTCTCCCCTAAGAGTTGATTCGATTTCCATGCAGTTCGAGGAGTCTTTAAATGGATTGCATAAATTTCCCCTGCAGGGAAAGTCAAAATTATTGGGGAATCATTCAAATCTAAATTTGGCCATGCCATTTGATGGTTTTGACGGGTAAGTTCCAGAGTTTTAATCACCTGCTCTTCAGGAGTAAACTCCTCATCTGCACAGACGTAAAAACAAAAGAAACTAAAAAATATAAGTGAAAATATTTTTTTCATAATCCTTATAAATTATTTTCAAACTATTTTAAATAATTTTTTTTAAGAAAATTTAAAGAAATTAGAAATTAATAAACAAATCGGCTTGCTTTATAATGCTTCTAAAAAAATTGGCACAGATTGTGCTCGTAAGATTTCATCAAGTTTTAGAGGGGGGCCTTATGATACTGATAATTCCTTCTTATAATAGGCGCATGACTCGCTTAAAAGAGAATTTGGCAGAACTTACCAAAGAGTTAGAGGACCATAAACAAACTCTTACAGACGTAAAGGTGCACAGGCTCGCTTTGGACAAGCTAAATAGAAACTTAACTGAATCCATCACTGACCTTGAAGCTTTTTATGGAAGGCATAGGATCATCAAATTTTTCACTCATACCCTCCCTAATTTCTTTGGGACTTCCACATTAACGAAAGCTCGCAATTTGAGAGACCTACTTGCTAAGAAGCCTTCTGCTCAAGAAAAAGATGAGCCCTTTATTAAGGGGCCAGAAAATAAGGTGATGCCAGTGGAACGGGAAGAGTTGGGTGATGTAGCTCCTTTACTTCCTGAATCACAACAACCTGGCCCTCTAGCTAGCAAGGATGGAAGCTCAAGCTTAGGGGCCCCACCTCCTGCTAAAGTAGAGGAAGGTGAACCCGTCAGTGATGATATTGAAGATGAAATGTCTAAGGATAAAGAAAAAGAAGAAGCAGTAAAGGTGGCATCTTCTGTGGAGCAAAATGATTTGAAAACAGGGACCACCCCGCCAGAGAGTGATACGCTAAGCAGTAAGAAGGGCAAAGAAAAATTAGACTCTTCAGAGGAAGAGACAAGTAAATCTCCTTCAAAGAGCGCTTCATCTAGTGCTTATTCTAGAGCGGTTAACTCCTCTCAAGAACTGAAGTCTTCCTATCGAGATATCAAGGAGCAAGTCATAGGCTTTTTTGGCGAAAGTGAAAAGGGCCGAACTGACACACTAATTAATGCCTTTTTTGCGCAAGAAGCCACTGACCTTGCTTTAAGAACAGTTAGAGAAAATATCGAGGAATTGAAGAAAATGGCCTCCGGAAATCTTCCTCTCCTTATTTCTCTTAATATAGACGACTCTACCAATAGAGAATTCTTTCGGGATTTATTCACAGGGAACAAAGATAAAGTTAGATTACTTCTCTCCTCACAAGAAGATGGGAGCTATACCATCGCCCCCTTGGGCAGTACGGAAGAACAAGATAAGGAACTCATTCTCAAAACTCTCACTTTCATAGAAGACCCCAAAGATAAAGAGGAAATAGCAAATAGACTATTAGCTTCCAATAAAGAAGAAGAAGACAACTTTTATAGGAACCAGGCTTTATTAAAAGATTACCTTAAACAAAGACGTTCTAAGCAAGAAAATAGAGAGCAGCCAAGCCGCTTTCTTGCCTTCACAAGATTTAATAGGAATGCTAGTCAAGAGGATTTCATCAACAAAGATTCAACAATGGATATTCAAAAGGTGAAAAAATTTTCTGAACACATGCTTAAACCTGAGGTCGAGTTTAGAAAAGAGATGGGGTTGGATTAACCCTTCTTATAATTAATCGATCTTAATTATTTTTTAATAATCTTTATTTAATATAGATTTACTAAATTAAATAAATAGGATTATTTTGGAATTAATTGACAACTACCTAATTTGCAGAGACGAATTAAACTTTCATAAAGAAAAATTTCAGGGAGCACTTGATACAACGTCAAGCATTCATCCTGCAAGGGCAGTTAACCCCGAAAAAATTGCGAAATCTAAATCCCAGCTCGATTCTAGAATTTTTAAGCTAGAGAAATTTTACAAAGAAAATCCTATCATCGCTCTTTTCACCCATAGAATTCCTTCTCTATTTGGAAAATCGCACTTAAGCAATGCAAGAGAGCAAAGAGCTGCTTTCGAAGAATGCACTGATAGAACTATTATTAAAGCAAAGCTTATTCTTCAGAATAAAGCTCCTGCCTCAAGCCTTGACAGGCCTATCGAAACCGACTTAATTTTCCATGGTCTATTTGAAAACTCAGATGAAGCAGCGATTGAACAGCTTTTGAATCAAGCAGCAGCGCTCTTACATAGAGAAATAACAGAAGAAAATCTCCAGCGATTAACAAGTAAATTAAGTAAATACCAGCCAATTACCCTTAGCCTCTCACAAGAAGTGAATGAAGAGTTTTTTGCTCATTTGCTAGAAGCAAACAAAAATTACTCTCTTTATTTAAAGCCCCAAGATTCCGAAGGGTATTTTATTGAAAAGCCTTCTGAAGACGAACTCTTTCTTAAAAAAATTAGTTTTATAAAAAACACCCAGATTAAACAAATCATTTTTAAAAAAGCAAAGGAGAATAATTCTTATTCCCAAGTGCTTTCTAACCTCGACATTCTACGCCAACACCCTGTTCGGCTTTCTCGACTGACTTTGAAGGGCGAAAAGAAGTTAGCAAAAGCTATTTTTGCAAACGAAGCCACGCTTTTAAAAATGTTTAATATTAAAAATAAAAATAAAGGTAATTCTATAAAATTTATCGAAGGCTTTAAAGAATATTATAAACTCAAAAATGACCTTGTTAAAGCTAGAATAGAGACAAAAAAGAATGTCACAACTAACGAGATAGCACGTACGAGCATTTCTATATTGGAGGCCAAAATTAGCCTTTTAAAGGATTTTTATAAGGAGCATAAGGTAATAAAATTTTTCACAGAAACCCTCCATCTTCCCTTCAAAGCGACCCAACTCACCAAAGCCGTTGAATACAGAGAGAAGCTCTATGCAGAGATTGGAAAAAAAAGAATGGAGGATGACAGCCCTCAATCCAGTTCAGCTTCTGACAGCAAAGATGATTTCGATATCTATCATCCTGGCATGGAGACCCCTGTAAGCCTAGCCCCTGCAGCGGTAAAACCCAATTCCAGAGATAAGAATTATGGCAAAGTTAGAATTGGAGATCGAGCCACAGATGACATTTACAGCCCAAAATGGGAAGCCCCTGTTAGAGAGCCAGGCCTTAACTTAACAGCTCTAATGGGGAAATTCGAACAATTATTTACTCATAGAGATCAGGGAGAGGCAAGACAACTGATAGAGGCAGCTCTCAAAAACAAAAGCGATGATAATATTGACACTAGGCGACTAGAGGCCCTTTTAACAGAACTGAACAATAAACCTATTTTAAGACTGAGCACAAATAATGTAGAAAATGAGAACTTCCTGCAAGCCCTGCTCTTTAAGACGGACGATCCATTGCGTTATATATCTGGACACAAAATTAAAATTCCAGAGAAAATTATAGTAGATGAGCTTATAAATGCTTTGGACTTTTTGAAAGATGATAATATTAAGGAAGCTATTATCTATAAATTAAATAATGCTACAGAAGAAGGTAAAGCGCGGATTTTTGCCAACCTTGCACTTGCTAGAGCATATCCTGACAACTTAGCAGGCATAAGTGAAAATGCCATTTTAAGAGTGGTAGAAGAAGATACAGAATTTTTCATGCAAACTTTTAACATTGAATAAAAAAAATCTGGGAAGATATTAAGCCGGATTTTGTCATCTAGCACTGCTAGACGAGTAATCATTCCTCTAGGAGCCTCGTCACCGAGGCTCTCATGCGACCTGTTTGAAACCTTGCAGAGTCAAGATTGTTTCTCTTCGGTCTTGCTTCAGATAGGGTTTATCGCTTTCTAAGTTACCTTAAAAAGACCACGCTCTTAAAGCGGGTATTTCATCCTGTTCACCACGCAAGGGGTGACGGTTTACTTTCTGTTACACTTTCCGTAGCCTTACGGCCCCCAGTCTTTCACTGGTATCTTCTCCTGTGAAGTCCAGACTTTCCTCTCCCTTATAAAAAGGCAGCGATTACTTCTCTTCCCAGATTAAACTTTTGATGCTCCACGGCGACGACGCTGTTTTGTCGCAACTTTTGTGCCTTCGAGAGCTTCGCTTTCTGGCCAGTAGTGGATGCGTGAACAATGCTCACAGAACACAAGGCGCTCACCCTTACGCACTAGGTTTTCATTTTGTGCTGTTAGCATAATGTGGCAACCACTGCAGCAGCGATTTTCGATGGGCACAACGACCCTATCTTTTTTATTGCGTAAAAGACGTTCGTAAATTTGAAACACTTCGGGATCTGCATTGAGAACAAGATGGTCACGCTGCTCTTTTAGCTCTCTTCCTTCCACATTAATACGGGAAATGCCCTCGACAATTTCTCCTTCTAAAGCCTTTCCATTTTCTAAAGTGCTTTCCAGAGTTTCATTTAAGCTTTTAAGAGCGTCTTCTTCAGCATTCAATCGATCAATCACATCACTCAACCTTAACTCTTTAGCATTACGCTCTTTTTCCGCTTGAGACATTTCATGTGTCAACGCATTGAACTCTTCCAATTTTTTTACGGCGTTCTGCTGCCCTTCTAATTTCTTGATTTTTGCGACAATATCGTTCACTTCGCTCTCAAACATACGCTGATTTTTCTTTAATTCCATAATTTCAGCTTCTTTAAAAGAGACCTGTTTTTGCAAATTGGCCTTAATGCCATTTAGGTTCTCAAGTTCTTTTAGCCTTTCTTTTTTCAAGCGCATTAGCTGAATAAGCTGCATATCAAATTCTTGAATTTCCAAGATGATTTTTAAGGCATTAAGCATGATAACCCTTTTTTTATGTCTTTAAATAAGTGTTAGACTTGACTCTTTTAGATAGAAGGTAAACCCCTAAATAGCAGAGGACTAAAAAATAACTCTTTCCCACTTTACCTTTCTTTTAGATAATTCTCAAGAAAAAACCGCTTAAGCTGCCATTTTTATTGACAGGATATAGGGGATTAACAATAAAGAGTCTCATAACAAAAGTGAGCTTGCTTTCTTGGTCATGGACTTCAGACAAGGCAGCAAAAAAAATAACCCTCTAATGGAATACTTCGGAGGCAATGATGTCTTTAAAAAAAATGTTTCGCAAATCCGAATCCTCAAAAACAGAAAAACCCTCCCCTCCAACGCGCATTATTCCACCAAATCCCACAACCAAAGTTGTGATCAAATACAACGTGGGCTACTCAAATACTCTTTTTATCCGTGGAGAAGGTGCAGGGCTAAACTGGGAAAAAGGAACTCCTCTTCAAAATAGAGCTGAAGACGAATGGATTTGGGAAACAAACGAGATTTTCCCTTCCTGCCAATACAAAGTTCTTATTAACGACACGCGCTATGAGAATGGCGAAAATCATAACTTGCGCTGTGGTTCTTCAAGCGAGTATACGCCTAACTTTTTCTAAAGCTTTATGGAACAAAAATCCTTATTAGCTGCTCAGCTAAAAAAAAAGCATCAGTACTTCCTGAATCATCCTTCTGAAAAAAAACGCTGCTTCATTGGGTTCGATGGATTTACAGATGAAATCGTCAAAACTGTGGCAACCAGGGAAAGTTGCACCAAAATGACCCCGATGAAAAAGATTGCAGAACTTGCCGAACGCATTTCCCAAGCTAGCAGCTTGAGTGGCAATGTGGAATTTATTGTGACCCACACCAAAATCGGTGGAAATGCGCCCATCTTAACAGATGCCTTGCTCAAGGGAGGGCATCTCATTACCTTTGCAGGCTCGATCGGCAAAAACAATTTTGTAGAACCTCTATTCCAAGAGATGGCTGATGGATGTGAGGAAGTTTTCCCTCTTGGCCCCAGCTCTCATTCAGATGCATTGGAATTTGAGGATGGCAAGATCATTTTCGGGAAATTAGAAAATCTAAAAAATATCACTTATGAGCAATTAGTCACCACCATTGGCTTGTCAAAACTTAAAGAAATTTTCGAACGTTCTACACTATTTATTTCAGCTAACTGGACCATGCTGACAACGATGAATCACTTTTGGGCAATGATTTTAAAAGAAATTCTCCCCTTAAGCAAAAAAAAGCGTTGGCTTTTTGTCGACCTAGCTGACCCAACAAAAAGAACAGATGCTGACCTAAAAGAAGCGCTAAACCTATTAAAGAAATTCAGCAGCACCTACTACGTCATTCAAGGCTTAAATGAAGCTGAGGCTATGCGCGTTGCCAAAGTCCTTTCATTACCCATTAAAGGGAATTCTCAAGAAAATTTACTGGACTTAGCTCAAGCCATCCGTTTAGCTAGCGGCCTTCAAGAAGTGATAATTCATGCCACACAATTTGCCTGCAGTACAGCCGAAGAAGGCAGCTGGATCGTACAAGGCCCTTATACTGAAAAGCCTTTGATCACAACAGGGGCAGGGGATAATTTTAATGCAGGGTACTGCAATGCTCTACTTTATGACTTAAATGGTGAGCAGCGTTTACTAGCAGGCGTTGCCACATCGGGCTATTACGTTCGAACAGGAAAAAGTCCGACAATTGATCAGCTTGTCGAATTTTTACAAAAATGGAGATGACTTTTATTACCCTCCTCTCCAAAATGAGTTCTTTTTGAGGAGGCTCTCATGTCACGTTTACAAAAATACTTAGAAAAAAATCCCTCATCAAAACATTCTTCCGCGGCGATTGCTTACCTCGCTGCATTAGATCACATTGCAATTTCTTCTCCAGAAATTGCTGAAACAATTATCAAAGAACTCGAAGATCAGCGCTCTAATCTCAAGTTAATTGCTTCTGAGAATTTTTCTTCCTACGCTGTGCAACTCGCTATGGGCAACTTGCTTACTGATAAATATGCTGAAGGGTATGCAGGACATCGTTTTTATGCCGGCTGCGAAAACGTTGATACAATTGAAGAAAAGGCTCAAAACGAACTCAAGGCAATTTTTGGAGCAGAGGCAGCTTATGTACAGCCCCATTCAGGCGCTGATGCCAACCTTGTGGCTTTTTGGTCTATCTTAGTGAAGCGTGTGCAAACAGCAGAAGTCGAGCGTTTAGGCAAAAAAAGTATCGATGAACTCACACCTCAGGAATATGAAAGCATCAGACAACTTATGCTTAACCAAAAAGTTCTCGGACTGTCATTAAACTCTGGAGGCCACCTGACGCACGGTTATAAGCACAATGTTTCAGCAAAAATGATGCACGCTATTACCTACGACGTTAATCCGCAAACAGAACTTTTAGATTATGAAGCCATTAGAGAGATCGCTATACAAGAAAAACCCGCTATTCTTCTTGCCGGCTACTCTGCCTATCCGCGCAAATTAAATTTTGCAAAGTTTCGCGCTATCGCTGATGAGGTCGGAGCTGTTTTGATGGTAGATATGGCTCACTTTAGCGGCCTCGTTGCAGGAAAAGTTTTAACCGGAGAATATGACCCCGTGCCTTACGCGGATATTGTCACTTCAACGACACACAAAACTCTTCGTGGCCCAAGAGGCGGTTTTATCCTTTGTAAAAAAGAGTATGAAGAATTTATTAATAAAGGCTGTCCTTTAGTCCTTGGAGGGCCCCTTCCGCATGTAATGGCTGCCAAAGCTATCGCTTTCAAAGAGGCAAACTCAGAAGACTTTAAAGTCTATGCCAAAAGCATTGTGGATAACGCTTCCTCCTTAGCCAAAGCTTTAATTGCAAAAGGCCTGCGACTAGTGACACAAGGAACGGAGAATCACCTTTTAATCATTGACTTAACGCAATTTGGCTTAACGGGAAGACAGGGCGAAAGTGTTTTGAGAGAAGCCAAGCTCACAGTGAACCGGAACGCCATTCCTTTTGATAAAAACGGTCCTTGGTATACCTCTGGAATTAGGATTGGCACGCCAGCAATATCCACTCTCGGAATGAAAAGTGCAGAGATGGAAGAAATTGCCGATATTATTTACCTTGTCCTCTCCAACACCAAACCTAAACTCCACATAAAAACGCAGCAGCCAAGCAAGGCGCAATTTGCAATCGACCCTATAATTTTAGAACAAGCCCAGCAAAGAGTCAAAACCTTACTCGAGAAGTATCCTCTTTACCCGGAACTGGCAGAAGCACTCTTGCCTTAAAAACCTCGAGGCGCAGGAATTTTATAAGGCTTGAAAAAAGCTCTGCGATGAGCAATAATCACCTCTATCAATGCATGTTTTATGGAGACATCTATGGCTAAGAGCGACCCTAGCAAAAATGATTCTGAAATGAATAATAAATTAGACGATAAAATTGAATCGCTTCTTATGGAGCAGCGCCGGATTTTCCTTTGTGATGCTGTCGATAATGATTCGGCACAAGCAATCATCCGCAAACTTTGGTACTTAGAGCTTAAAGACCCAGGAAAGCTGATCACATTTATCATCAACAGCCCAGGAGGATCAATTGATGCAGGTTTTGCTATTTGGGACCAAATTAAGATGATTTCTTCGCCGGTTGCTACCCTTGTTACCGGGCTTGCCGCTTCGATGGGCTCTGTATTGAGTTTGGTGGCTTCCCCAAAACTACGCTTCGCGACTTTTCATTCAAGATTTATGGTACACCAACCAAGGTTAAGTGGCGTCATTCAAGGACAAGCTACAGACTTGGAAATTCAGGCAAGAGAGATGCTTAAAACCCGCAAAATTTTAATTGACCTCTACGTCAAAGCAACAGGAAAAAGTGCCGCTGCCATCGAAAAAGCCATCGATCGCGATACTTGGATGACAGCTGAGGAAGCATTAGAATTCGGCCTTTTAGATAGCATTGTCCATTCTTATGAAGAGATAAATAAACATCTATAATGACCGAAATTGCTTTTTCTAAGTATTCCGGCTGTGGAAATGATTTCCTACTAATTGACAACCGCGATAATCATTTCCCTGCGCATAACAGCGGTTTCATCGCCCGCATGTGCCATCGTCCTAGTGGCGTTGGCGCAGACGGTGTGATCTTATTAGAGCAAAGCCAAACTGCTGATTTTAAAATGCGTATTTACAATGCTGATGGTTCGGAAGCAGAAATGTGTGGCAATGGCCTTCGCTGTTTAAAAAAGTTTATTAGGGAGAAAGGAATCACGGCCTCTCCTTTAAAAATTGAAACGATGACAAGACAACACCAAGTGGAACTCATCGCAGACTGTGTCAAAGCCACAATGGGAGAACCGACAGATATACAGCTTAATCTCTCCCTTTCTATAAATGGTAAGACACACATTGTCCATTTTCTAAACACAGGAGTTCCTCATGTCATCCAATTTGTGGATGATCTGGAAAAAGCCCCCGTTGAGGCCTTAGGACGAACTTTACGTTACCACCCTCATTTTATGCCAAGAGGAGCAAATGCCAATTTCGTTACCATCACAGAAAGCTCTTCTTTGTCGGTACGCACTTATGAAAGAGGAGTGGAGCAAGAAACTCTAGCCTGTGGAACGGGAGCAACCGCTTCGGCGATCGCTGCTGCTTTATTATTCCAGTTACCAGCACCTATTCAAATAAAAACGCGCTCTGGGCAATTTTTAACCATCGACTTTACGATCGATGAACATAACCAAATTACGAATGTCACGCAAAGCGGCCCTGCAACCTACCATTTTAAGGGAAGCTTTGCTTTATCTAAGGAAGATTTATGCCATTAAAAACAAAACAAATCGCCCAAAATCCATTGATCTTACGCTGTCATCGACTCATGGAATCTTTTGCAAAATGTGATGACGAGCGCGATTTCTACCTCGATCGTATGGAAGGCTTTATTCTATTTGTCGATCTGGATAAATCAGAAGATGAGCTAAAGAAGTTAGAAACAGAAATTGAAACGAATCATGAACGCTATTGCATGATCCCTAAACTTACTTTTTATGAAACGAAGAAAATCATGGAAGGTTTCGTCAATGAAAAAGTCTATGACATCGATACAAAAGAAAAGCTTTTAGAAATTATTCAATCTAAAGAAGCGCGCGAAAACTTTTTAGAATTTATCTACGACCACCATACCGAATTTGAAAAATGGCAGCAATTTTACCAAGAGCGCTCCCGTATTAGGATTATCGAATGGCTAAGGCAGAATCATTTTGAATTTGTTTTTGAAGAGGACCTGGACCTCCCAAAAGATATTATTGAAAAGCTAAAAACGGAGTTATTTGAACCCAAGGCAAGCAAAGAAGTTTTAGCAGCTCGCAAAACGCTCTTTTTGAAAGCAAAAACTTATTACTCTAACGAAGCTTTAAATCCTCGCCCAAAAAGAGGGAGACCGCCAAAACAGGTCACAAAATTAGAAGTAGAGCCACAAATCACCACAGACATCTACACCACAGTTCCTAGTGGGGTTAGGCCCTTTCTCTTTATTCCTGATTATTCACACGGCTCTTCGATGATTTTTTCGCCGAAATTCGAAAACGAAGAGCAGTTATTGGCCAGAAAGAAAGCTTCTGGTTACGAATATGAAATCAGTATGGAGAATCTTAATCAAAAGCTTTCGGCTTTAAAAAGCCTTTCTACTCGCTGGGAACAGGATGAGCAAACATCAAAAAAGGGTATGTCCGAAGAAAAACTAGATTTTAGCTTTGATGATGATGAAGAAGATGAGGATGATACATCTGCTGAATTTAAAAAAAAATCGACTAAATCTACCAAGCCCTCTAAAGCTTCCAAAAAACCTGCTAAAGACAAAACACCCACGAAAGCAAAAACTACGGCTACCACCAAAAAACCTAAAAAATAAGTTAAGAGAAGAAGATTGCTCTTCTTCTCTTTTTTTAGAAATTTTCAAAATCAAAAGCTTTAATCTCTACTGCTTTTTCACTTTTTTAAATACTCTAAAATACCATTTTGTTCCGTCTTTGATCTTTCCTTTAAATAGATTATTTTATGAATTTTCTTGAATTTAAAAAAAGGGTCGTTAAAATCTCTCCTTTCAAAAAGGATTTCTTATGGCTTCAATAGACAATTCAAAATTTGGAACATTAAGGTCATTATTCTGGCCAATTTACCGTCATGAACGCAGGAATCTAGTTCCTATGCTTCTCATGCTATTTCTTATCTGCTTTAATTATAGTATATTAAGGACCATTAAGGACGTAATTCTCGTCACTGCAGCGGGAGCAGAAGTGATTCCGTTTATCAAAGTCTGGGCCATTTTCCCTATGGCAATCTTGGTAACATTAATTTTTACTCAGCTATCGAATAAATTTACTCAAGAAAAAGTTTTTTATTTTATGGTGAGTGGATTTTTAGCCTTTTACGCTTTTTTTGCTTTTTTTCTTTATCCGGCAAGAGAAGCTATGCATTGCAATCAGCTAGCAGATTACCTACAACAGATCTTGCCCGCTGGATGCAAGGGGATGATTTTCATGCTGCGTTATTGGTCCTTTACCGCCTTTTACGTTATGAGTGAACTTTGGAGCACAAGCATCATGACTGTCCTATTCTGGGGGCTTGCTAATGAAATTACCAAGTTAACAGAAGCAAAGCGTTTTTATAGCGTATTAAGTATTGGCTCCAATTTTGCCTCTATCGCAGCAGGAATAATTGCTGGCCAAGTGACGCACTTGGAAGGCATTACAGGGCTGCTTATTGGAAAGGATTCCTGGGAGCAAGCTTTAATGATTCTTGTATCCCTGATCGTCATCAGTGGAATTATCACGATGCTTATTTACCGCTGGATGAGTGTTAATGTTTTAAACAGCAGCTCTCAAGAGTTAGATGGTGAAGAAAAACCGATCTTTAAGCAAAAAGAACGTCTTTCCTTGAGAGAGGGCTTATCCTACGTTTTAAGGTCAAATTACCTTACTTGCATTGCAGTTATCGTCGTCTCCTATAATCTGGTCATTAATCTTGTCGATGTTGTTTGGAAGGATCAGTTAGGCCTCCTTTACCCTTCCAAAACAGAATACAATGACCATTTGAGCCATTTGCTGATTATGCAAGGTGTTTTATCAACGCTGCTTGCTGTCGCGATGTCTCAGCTGATTAACTTATTTGGCTGGACCAAAACCGCACTTATTACGCCTATTGTGATGCTCATCACCTGTTTAGGTTTTTTTGGATTTCTATTTTTCCAAAATCAAATTACAGACCTTGCCCTTTTTTCTTTCTTAGGAATGAGTCCACTGGCCATAGCCGTTTACTTTGGATCTATTCAGAATGCGACAATCAAAGCCGCTAAATACTCGGTCTTTGATGCTACAAAGGAAATGAGCTATATTCCCTTGAGCCATGAATGCAAATTGCAGGGCAAAACGGCAATTGATGGCATTGGATCGCGCTTTGGAAAATTTGGAGGTTCTGTTATTCACCAGTTACTCTTGCTATTTTTTGTCACAGTGGGATCGAGTGCACCTATCGTCGCCACGATTTTAATTGGCGTTATTGCAATATGGATTGTAGCGGTTAGAGCCTTAGGCCGACAGTTTGCAGAGCTAAATCCTCAATCAGATTTAATCGCTCGAGAAAAGGTTGACTTGAAAGAGAAGCCCCATTTAGTGACCTAAAAAGCAAATAATAGACGACCTGGGCTATAAAATTACCCTCGTCGTCTAGGCTAAATGTTCTTGTATTGAGAACTTGATAATGCCTAAGCCAAAGTTGATATTTAGCTTTAAAGCATCATTGAAGATGCTTATTATAGTTTGGTTTAAGGGAGTCACCCCCCTGTTTATTGTTTTGAAAAATTGCCAAACTTAGGCTGAACCAAAGCAATAAGATCTTGAGATTGCATCACAATAGATTCTGTCAAGAGCCCGCAATTAAAAGCTGCCCGCTCGTGGTTTTTTATTGATTCATCGAAAAATGTTTCTACATTGATTAAATGCCCAAAAGGAGGAATTCCTCCGATCTGAAGGCCAAAACGTTCTTTGATAACTTCGGCATCTTCAAACTCGCATTTTTCTCCAACTAAATTAGAAATTGCTTTCATGTCCAATTTTAGATGTGAAGGTAAGTTAAACTGGAAGTTCTTCTTTGTATTTTTTCCTTTTACAATAATTGATTTGATCCCTTCTTCCATCTTTGTGTGGCGCACGCGAGCAGATTCCTCCGAGGTCGGAGTAGCAGAATGAGAAAGATGTTGAAAGGAGTATTCTTCAGTCTTAAGAAGGCGAATGATTTCGTTACGTAAATTTTCCTGGCCAAAAAACATCTTAGCCTTGATACGATTGCCCGCTATTCTTTTCGGATCTGATGGAAACAATGAAGCTTCTCTGATATTTTTGAGCCTTAATAATGTCATTGTTAGACGCTCCAACCCCATTCCGAAACCTCCATGAGGAGGCATGCCGTATTTAAAAATACTTAAATAGTCCTCAAAAGCAGCGGGGTCCATGCCTTTTGCTAAAATCCCTTCCACCATGGCGGAATAGGTGTGGCATCTTTGACCGCCAGAGGTAATTTCTGCACCCCCACAAAGGAGATCAAAAGTATTTGTCAATTCTTCATTTCCTTCCATAGGATAAGCATAGAATGGCCGCTTACTCTTTTTCCAATCGATCACAAAAATAAAGTCTGTACCAAATTCTTCTTGTGCGTACTTGCAGAGTTCTTTTTCAGCAGCGGGGCTTAAATCAGTCTCCTTTCTCTCATCTACTCCAGTTCGTTTAAAATACAATTCTTGCGCTTCTGCAAATGTCAGTCGAGGAAATGGAACTTCTGGTGGCGCCGTAACAAGTTGATTGCCAAGAATCTCAATTTCCTTAGCACACTGTTTTTTTATAAAGGCGATCATAAACTTCAAGCACCCCTCTTGGATATCCAAAATTTCGTGCCAGTGGTTGAAAAAGCCCATCTCAAATTCAAATTGTTTTCCTTCAGAAAGATGCCGAGGTGTATGGGATTTTTCCGCTCGGAAAAAAGGCATAATCGCAAATACCCTCTCATTTACTCCAACCATAATCTGCTTATAAAGCTGGCTGCTCTGAGCAAGTGTTGCAGCGTAACCGAAATAGTCGACATTAAAAAATTCAGCACCCCCTTCGGAAGAAGCACCTAAAATATTGGGGGCAAAATATTCGACAGCATGAATAGTATCATGCATGTATAAACGGTACGCATGAGCTAGCTCTGCCTGAATTTTAAATATGGCTTGTATTTCTCGATTGCGTAAAGCAATCGGACGATGATCCAAAATAAACTCCAAATCCGATGGAATCTGCGGTTTATAATATTCAATAGGGGAAATGTCATGGATAGGGACTTGAACATGAATCTTAGGCTGAACAACCTCCACTTTTAAATGGGCTTGGGGTGTAGAAACGACTTTTCCTTCCACAACTAACACAGAACCCGGCTGCAATGCAGCAATTTTGCGGTACTCCTCTTTATCTTCGATAACAATTTGTGCAAGGCCGGTGCGATCTCGAAGAATGAGAAAACAGATCTTTCCTTTTGAACGTAAGTTATTAATCCACCCTGAAAGCAAAACTGGTTGATCAATGTGTTCTGTTAATTCTGAAGCTAGAATTCGTTTCATATACTTTCCAATTTTTAAGGCAAAATTCTATCAAAAAAAAGCAATTCATGCATCTTTTACAAAGAGCGATTTCCCCATTATCCCCCTAAATGCTTCAGGCATTCTTTTTGAAGCGCATTTTGTAGGGCTTCAAGGCCTAAAAAAGGAAACCAATCACGAAATTGAAGACAAGCTTGGTTGACAAACATTTCATAGCCATAGATGACCTGACAACCAGATTGAAGAGCTTTTTTGATTAAGATGCTTTGTTTGGGCATTGTATTGATATCCATCACAAGGCACTTTTTATGTAAGACTAGATCTTCAACAGGATTTTCAAGAGGAGTGCAGTTAATAATAATATCAAAATCTTGTGCGTGTAGGGAGCGAATATCCATTGCATAACATTGCAATTTTTCTGCAACCTGCTCTGCCTTATCTAAATTTCGATTAAAAATAGTCACTTGCCCACCTCTTAAGCAAGCTTCATAAATGATTGCCTTTGAAGCACCTCCACAACCAATCACTGCAATTTTTTTTTGGTTAACCCTGCATTTCTTTTCAATCGCCTGGAGAGCACCTACTCCATCTGTGTTGAAGCCTCGCAGTTTATCGGAATGAAAAGAGATTGTGTTTACCGCTCCAATGATCGCTGCATCTTTGTCGATCTCATCTATATAAGGTAAAATCGCTTCTTTTAAAGGCATTGTTACGCTCAAGCCAAGCCATCCGCATTCTTTCATTTGCTGTAATAAAACCGGAAGCCTTCCTACCGTCACATCCATTTTTAAATAGATTCCTTCAAGTGCAAAAAGCCTCATGAGTGCATTGTGCGTCCAATGACTAATGCTCTTTCTTGTTTGCCCTCCTATTAACCCATAAAGATGCTTCTTCCCTTGAAAATCACCATAGATAGATTGTATTTCTTTAACCGTTTGCTGCCCTGGAGCCAAAGATGTTGATGCTCCAAAGTAAGTCCAGGCATTATTAAATCTTGAACTCAATAAGCGACTTAGCGCGCCATTTTCTCCCATGCTGATTCCAATGACATCTTGCATTTTTTGGGTGTAGAGCATCAAGCGAAAAGCATCTGTCGGACAATGAGCAAACGTCGCAATTTTATAGAGGTCAGCAGGGATAGTTTTTAAAAAAGAATGCAGTTCAGTAAAGCATTTGGGTGTCTGCTGAAAATCATGGTGCGAACAAATTACCTTAATATGCGGAAATTGTTCTTTTAATCTTCGTATGAAATGAGGGTGGATATGGCTTTCTATGTCAACATAGGCAGGGTTAAGTTGACAAAGTTGTTCAATTTCTAAAAGCCGATCTTCCTCCCTACCTTGAAAACATCCCCTCATGCTTGTTGAGCGAAGCGTAAAGATAACGGGCTTTTGCGTTTTGGATTGCAAAGAAGCAATGGCTTGCAAATTCCTTGAAGAAAAATAATCGAGCCGAAATTCAAATAAAGCCGCATGCTCTTCAAGATTTGCGATTTGTCTTTCCGCCTCTTCAAAACTTGGGCCACTAATGACAATGCATGACATCGTTCAACCAGTTAACTGTTTGAGCAATAAAAAGGGGATCTACTTCCTCACAATACCTTCCTTCAAAAGATTTTGCTCGACCGATCGCATCCAACAATACAAATCGAGGCTTTCCATTCGTCCCTTTTTTATCTAGTCTCATCGCTTGAAGAAGGGCATCAGCATCAAAAGGAGCAAGCGATAGTTTCTTACATTGATAACGCCCAATAAGATCAATAATACGTTCCAGTTGAGTCTTGGAAAGAAACCCTAGGGAATATGAAAGGTGGCTCTCTGCAAGTATGCCTAACGCCACTGCTTCACCATGAGAAAGGGCATGCTGGGTCACTAGCTCTATAGCATGTCCAAAAGTATGGCCAAAATTGAGCAAGCGCCTTTTTCCTTTTTCAAGGGGGTCTTTACGAAGGATTTTTTGTTTAATTGCAATTGCTTTGGAGACTACGTTTAACATCAGGTCATTGTCTAGATTCAAAATTGCCTCAGCGTTATCCCTAAGAAACAAAAAAAACTGCCGATCAGCAATCACCCCATGCTTAATCGCTTCCATCATGCCATTTCTAATTTCCTCAATAGGAAGGGTATGTAAAAAAGCCAGATCGATGTATGTCTTCTCAGGAAAATAAAAAGAGCCAATTAAATTTTTTCCGTAAGGCGTATTCACTGCTGTTTTTCCGCCAATTGAAGCATCCACCATTCCGATTAATGTTGTCGGGATAAAGAGAAGCGGAACGCCACGGCAAAAAGTTGCAGCAACAAACCCAGCCAAATCAGTAACTACTCCCCCTCCAAACCCGATTACTAAGCTATCACGACTAAAGTTATCAGCCATCATTTCATTTTCGATATGTTCTTTCGTCGCGCGGGTTTTGAGTTTTTCTCCTGCCGGAAACGTATAGAGAAATACCTCTTTAGCACAATTTTTCAAGACAGCAATAAGACGCTCTGCATGGAGTTTTTCAACATGGCAATCTGTAATTACAGCAGTTTTTTTAGGAAGCGTTTTTAAGTCTTCATAAAATGAAGAGCTTTCAATAGAACCTAGGTAATATTCATGAAACATAACTAGACCCTGGCAGAGCGATTCATAAGCACAGCATCCGCTAATACAAGGCAAACCATCGCCTCCACAACCGGAACAGCACGGACTGCAACACAAGGGTCATGCCTAGATCCTTCTGGCAAAATGAGTAGGGCCTCTTGCTGATCAAAATCGAGAGTGGGTTGAGGTTGATTAATGCTTGAAGCCGGTTTAAAAGCTACCCTTCCGACAAGCGGCATTCCATTGGAAATTCCGCCAAGGGTCCCTCCTGCATGGTTTGTTTTTAACTTAATCCCTTCTTGGCTTTTATAAAAAAGATCATTATGGAAAGAGCCCTGCATACCCACGCTTTTAAAACCAGAGCCGATTTCAAAGCCTTTACTAGCAGGTAAGCCCATCAAAGCCTTTGCTAAATTAGCCTCTAGTTTTTCATAAACAGGTTCTCCAAGACCTGGAGGCAGTAAAGCAACAAATTCGACAACGCCTCCAATAGAATCTTTTTGAGTGAGAACTGCGGAAATTTTTTTTTCCATTTCCCTATTACTTTCAGTATTGGGGCAGAAAAGTGAATGGGTATAGCTCAAATTTTTTAATTCATGAAAATCGAGATCAGGGATCGTTGCTTCATAATCTCCAACTTGCTTAAGGTATGCCACGACTTCTACACCCATATGATGCAAAAATTTCTCTGCCACCACCCCTGCAGCAACACGACAAGCTGTTTCCCTTGCGGAAGCTCTCCCTCCGCCCCTATCGTCGAACACTCCATACTTTTCGCGATAGGTAAAATTCGCATGTCCTGGACGCAATAAGTTTTTTATAGCAGCGTAGGCAGAGGATCGGGCATCACGATTAGGAATGATAATAGAAATTGGAGCACCGGAAGTCACTCCCTCAAAAACACCAGACAAAATTTCTGCTTGATCACTCTCCTTTCTAGGAGAGGTGAAGGCAGAGTTGCCTGGGGCTCTTCTTTTCAGCGCTTGATTGACCTCTTCTTCTGAAATACTCACTCCTGCTGGGCAGCCATCAATAACGACCCCTATCGCTTTACCATGAGATTCCCCCCATGTTGTCATCTTAAATAGAGTGCCAAAATGATTACTTGCCATGCCTGCGCCTCACCTCAACAATTTGATTAACGATTGTCCTTTCTGACTTACATGATAAATGTAGGGTAACATCGGCACTCTCTTCATAGATATGTTGACGAGCTTTATACAACATCTCAAAAGAGCTTTTCGTATCACTGGTATCAAGATAAGCTGGAATAGCTTTTTTGCTACGCAATCTCCCCCATAAGATTTCTTTATCTACTTTCAAGTAGATTAATAAGCCTTTTTGCTTGATTTTTAAAAGATTGGAGTTGTTTAAAACTGCCCCTCCACCTAAAGAAACAACAGGATTTTGCGTGCAATCTAAAGAATCAATTAGGGAGCTCTCTAAATTTCTAAATGCCACTTCCCCTTCTTTGATATAATAATTCCTGCAAGAAACCCCGCAAGCCGTCTCGATAAGATTGTCAAGATCGATAAAAGAACAGGCTAGCCGTCTTGCAACTTTTTTTCCGAGAGACGTTTTACCAGACGAAGGGAACCCACTTAAGAAAATTGTCATACTAAGGCTATCTTGGCATTTAGATTGCGAAAATCATGCAAAAAAGAGGGATAGGTTTTACTAATGCTTGCGATAGAAACAACTTGTGTTTCCCCTTCACTTCCAAGAGCTGCGACGGAAAGAGCCATGCTCAAGCGATGATCATGGCATCCATCCACCAAAGCTCCTTTCAATGTGGATTGGTGAACCATGAGACCATCTTCAAATTCCTCAATCTCAGCTCCCATTTTTCTTAACTCTCTCGTTATACTAGAGATTCGATCACACTCTTTATGACGAGCAATTTTAGCGTTTTTGATGGTAGTTGTACCACGTGCATAGCAGCCAATAACAGCTAAAATAGGTAAAGCATCGATGCAATCATTAATATCAATTTCAATCCCTTGTAAGCAGGGACTTTTTTGAACAAGGCACCCCTTCTCGTCCCAGCTTATTTTTGCCCCCATCTTATGCAAAATCTCGATGAACTTTTTGTCTCCCTGGGAATCTTGAAAATCCAAGTTATGCACCAAAACCTCAGATTGTGTAATCAAAGCGGCTGCGATGGGAAAGGCTGCTGTACTAAAGTCGCCAGGGACACGATAGTCAAAAGCTGGAAAGCAACTCTTACCAAGAAGAGTGTATTTTTTAAAACCATCGTTCTTATAATCCACTTTTAAATCTTTTAACCATTGCAAGGTTAAGGAGACCCAGGGCCTTTCTCCAGGATTATTGACTATCAGCTCTGTTGGATGTTCGGCTAAACTTGCTGCAAGGAGAAGTGCAGAAACGGGCTGAGAATCTTCACCATCAATAATCAATGTCCCTCCACGATAGGGGCCTTGAACAATGATCGGAGCAAAGCCATCCCCTTTTGTCGAAATAGCTTTAACTCCGGCTTGCTCTAACCCCTGCAGCAAGGCGTGCATGGGCCTCTGATGGCGTACAGAATAATCTCCTGTAATTACAATCGGAGAAGAACTAAGACTTGCAATAGCTGTGATGAATCGAAGAACTAAACCTGAGTTGCCTGCATCAATAACATTTTCTGCTTTGCCTATACACCCTTGAAGCCCTTCTATGGTAAGGTTCGAGCCCTCTTTTGTAATTTTTGCTCCAAGTAATCGGCAGGCTTCAATCATCGCTGCTGAGTCAGGAGATTCGAGGTAATTTGCAATTGTGGAAGTACCATGTGCCAAGGAACCCAATAAAATAGCTCTTAAAGAGTGCGATTTTGAGGGAGGAACAAAAACAGCTCCAGATAACGAGCTTTTCGTCAAAAAAAAAGAGGGAGACGTAACATCTTGCATACACGTAGATTAGCAAGAAAAGCAAAAAAAGAAAAGCCTCCTTCAAAGTGTTCAGGATCCCCATGCATCATTTACTCTGGTAGAGAGTTAGAAACAAAAACAAGTACGACAATTCTCTAACAAAAACCCTTGCCATTCCGGAAAGGGCTTTTTTGAAGGAATAATGGAATAAGTGGAGCAAAGATGCTCTAGAGATAATCCTCTATCAAAACAATATGCTTAAAAATAAACCCTACTCGTTTTATTCTTTGAAAGCCTAACACCACTACCCTGCTTGTAGAACATCCCATCGATCCTTAAATGCGCAGCTCTTCTCTTTTCCGAAAGAAATTGCATAGGGAGTAAAGGCCCCATAAGCTCAAGGCAAAGATGACACTAAAAATGATTTTTACTGATACTAAAGTCCAACTTAAGCTATGAAACGTAGCAACTTTTGCTCCGGTGATTTTAATCACAAGACCTGCAATGCCATAAGTTGCTATCTTATCTCCATAAGTGTAATCTTCGTAACGGTTACCTGGGCTAAAGTGGTGCGCCTTTAAAGCAATTTCTAATTCACCCCCTGAAGAGGTGTAGTGCTCCTTCGAAGTCACCCAAACAAAAAGCTCATAACCGTAACGACTAAGCTTAAGAGCAACCGAATTAACAATCTGCTCATTTCCCTGTTTTGCTTCTATCGCCCAATGAATCGTATAGGTTTTGTCATCCCTAGTAGGCT
This sequence comes from Chlamydiales bacterium STE3, assembly GCA_011125455.1. Taxonomy (NCBI): domain Bacteria; kingdom Pseudomonadati; phylum Chlamydiota; class Chlamydiia; order Chlamydiales; species Chlamydiales bacterium STE3. The sequence goes on from VKHO01000058.1 coordinate 73,141, forward strand.
CTTTTAACCAGCGAACAATCTCAATCTGCTCTTCATTTTCTCTCAACCTTCGCTGCTTATTACATTCTTCCGTATCAGAACAAATTGTTGCCATCAATGCATTTGCATCTATCTCTTTCCAGTCTTTACAGGATATGTACCCCTCTTCATGGTAGCTTTTAATGATGACAGAATCATAAGGTTCATTTTGTGCAAATAAAATCCCTTCTACAGCGTCATCTACCTCCATTGCATCCATAAGAGATCTAAATTGCTGGGCTTGTTTACCGACCAAAAGCACATGCCCATCAGGAACAGTAATTAGAGAGTGGGAAAAGGGAAGTTTTTGTCTTCCTTCAAAAAACCAATCCATTTCTTCACAAGCCTCTTCAATCTCCCTTGTAGTAATCTCTGCATGCAAAACCAGTGAGTAGATTAAAGTCAGCAAAATAAAAATTTTTCTCATTAACCTGCATTATTTAAATTATTTCTTCAAAAATACTTGATTTGCTCATTGAGCAAAAGCTATTTGCTTGTAACGATGAAAATAGCAAAATAATCTGCCGACAAAAAAGCTTGTACACAATCCAGACATAATGGTCATTGTGTAGATGAATAACGCATCTTCAATAAGGGAAGGATTTTGATAAAGGGCGTACCCAAAACCATATTTTGTTGCAAAAATAAGTAAAGAAATAACGAGTATATTCCAGTTTCCGGGAATCACTACTGAATATTTTGAAGCAATAATTTTGATAGGAAGATGCTCTACTTGTTTCCATCCAACCGCCCCTCCAATTAATGTGGAACATAGAAATGCAAGAAAAAGAGACAGAGTTAGGGGTAGAGCAAATAAAGACTGCAGGGTCAAACAAGAAAAAATTGTAGGCAATATAGAAAGCTTAAGCAAAGAAACAGTGCGTGTTCTCACACTTTGGATGCCATTGATAATCAAAGCAATCAGCAGGGCATAGACCCAAAGTGGGGTATAAATAATGGCAATCCAAATCGCATTCATACTATACTAAAGTTAAATCAGGCTCTACCCAGCGGCCCTGTTTTTTGATCAGTTCAATTAAGCGATCATCGGCTTCTGCAAAGCTAATATCTTTTTCAACACATTGCTTTCCGATATAAAGATCAATCATACCAGGCTTAGAACCCACATACCCAAAATCAGCATCCGCCATTTCTCCTGGGCCATTCACGATACAGCCCATAATCGCAATTTTTACACCGGGCAAATGAGACGTTCTTGACCGAATCCTATTCGTCACATCTTGCAAGTCGAACAAAGTGCGCCCACAACTTGGGCAGGAAATGAAATCAGTTTTTGATGTTCTCATGCGCGCCGCTTGCAAAATATTAAAGCTTAGCGTGCGCAACAATTCTATGTCATAGGGGCCTTCGAGCCATAGGCCATCCCCCAACCCATCGCATAACAAGGCACCACACTCTGCCGAAGCGGTGATAATTAAATCCTCAGGGGCACAATCGTATTTAAAATTTAAGATAACCGGTAATTTATTTCGTTTGGACTGCAACCAATCGAAAAAATGTCGTGCATAATGTAAACGGTTATCTTGTGGTGCCAGTATGAGTAGTGTCGGATTTAAAAAATCCAGCGCTTCCCATTGTTCAGGAGTTTCATCGCTTACAACAACAACTTCAGGAATTTTAGGCGCTAGGGCAGGAACAAAAAACTCTAGAGAAGAGCGTTCGGCATTTTTTCCCAGCCGCTCTCTTAGAGAGGAAATTCGCACTTCACCTTCGCTTGCCTGTGCTGAAAAGACGCTAATGCCAATTGATTTCAAATTTTCTAGAATTTTAAGGGAGTCTTGCTCTCTAACAGGCTCGCGAATTGCAAGACAGTCGGCAGTTGAAATCTTGATTTTAGGTATTCCTAGCTGAAGCTCACAGCCAATTGCTCGGTAAAAGTTGCTTTGTGAAATCATCTTCGGTTGGACAGAAACAATCACCGTTCCATCGCGATGTAAAGAAATGTTTTGAGGAAAGGCAACAGGGCGGCGTTTAATTTCTGTAATATCTCTGAAAGATTCCTCAAAAGGGGGGATACCCTTTCCTATATAAGAAGTGGCAAGGTTAACAAGGCGCTGACAGGGATCTATCTCATTCCAAGCATCCTCAGTTAAAGAAACACGAATTGTATCTCCAATGCCATCGAGTAATAACGAGCCGATTCCCATCGCTGACTTAACACGACCATCCTCTCCTTGTCCAGCCTCTGTAACTCCTAAATGAAGAGGGTAGTCCCAACCTAAGATATTCATTTCAGCAACGAGCAAGCGGTAGGCTTGAATCATGACTTGGGGATTAGAAGATTTCATAGAAAAAATAAAATCATGAAAATTATTTTTTCTACAAACTCGCGCAAATTCCAGTGCGGACTCTAACATCCCCCGAGGGCTATCGCCAAATCGATTCATAATACGATCAGACAAAGAACCATGGTTTGTGCCAATGCGCAAAGCTTTTTTCAGCAATTTGCACTTTTCCACAAGGGGGGTAAATTTTTCCTCAATCTTTTCCAGCTCTAGGGCATAGGTATGATCATCATAATCGATAATTTTAAATGAAGCGCGTTTGTCGATATAGTTCCCAGGATTAATGCGCACCTTATCTGCAAACTCGACTACTTTCATGGCAGCAGGAGGATAAAAATGGATATCAGCTACTAAGGGAACTGCATATCCCTTTTTCAAAAGGCCATTTTTAATGGCTTCAAATGCTTCAGCCTCCTTCATCCCTTGAACAGTGATCCTGACAATTTCACAACCAGCATCTACAAGTCTGATAACCTGATCAATTGTCCCTTCAACGTCACGTGTGTTAGATGTCGTCATCGACTGAATGCGAATAGGATTAGCCCCACCTACACCGACATCACCAACGCGCACTTCTCGTGTTCGCCAGCGTTTAGTTGTAAATACTGACTCGCAATATTTAATCATTTATAACCAGAAGAAATTTTTGTAATATTCAAAAATACCTATTAACTCGATTATAATCAATTTAAATGAAAATCCCTAATCGGAGGAAATGAAGGCTAGCCTAGTTTTCTAATTCATTGTATACTATTGAAAAAACTTACTTTTATGATGCTATCCCACCATTTCGAACTTAACTTTATTCATAAACTTCAAGCAACCCTGCGCTCCCCCTTCATGGATTATTTCTTCTTAACATGGAATTTTGTCGATACATTCAACTTCCTCCTCCTCCTCATTGCAGCAGCATGGTACCTTATCGATAAACGCTTTGGCATTCGATTATTTGTGATCTTTACGCTAAGCGCATTTTTCAATAGTTTCTTTAAAAATTTATTTAATCTCCCCAGACCGAGTCAAATAGATCCCTCAGTCGGGCTGCTTTATTTTTCGTCTGCAGGATTTCCAAGCGGAGCCGCGCAAACTGCTTTCTTAATCGCAGGAATAATATGTACTGAATACAAGGAGAAGATCTACCGTGCGGGTGCTGTGGTCTTTGCTCTTTTGCTCTGTTTTTCGCGCATTTATCTGGGCGCCCATTTTTTTAGCGACATTGCAGGAGGTCTTATCGTCGGCAGCCTTTTGCTTTGGATCTATAAAAAGTGGCTTCCTGTAGCTGAAGGGTACGGGAAGGGTGTTTTCTTCATGCTTTCATTGCTTTTACTTTATGCTAACCAGCCAGCGTTAGGGTGGCTTTCTCTAGGGGTAGCTACAGGTATTTCTCTTGATAATGACCGCATTATTTACTTAGACTCTTTGCCTATACGACTTTTAAAGGCTTTAACAGCTGTTAGTGGGGTTTGCCTTCTTATGGCTGTAAAAAGCGTTTACGTTGAACAGAATTTAGTCCTTACCTTTTTGGGTGGCCTTTGGTTTAGCTACCTAGGAGCTTTTATCACGCAAAAAATCCTCGAAAAGATCCGAAAGTCCCCCCTCCTTTTCAAGTAATTTTTTTGGAGGGCTACTAGGAATCTAACTATTGGGAATTCTGCTTTGCGAAGATATTTAGCAGCTTATAGTATATTTTTATGTGACCATACTGAAGTGCAAGAGATGGACACTGTGAGCACAGCTTTATTCCCCGATCAATATGATAGTCTATCCCCTCATCCCAACCGAGCTTTATGCATTCATGGAGAGTATCTTGGCTCATCTCAAAGCCATATTGAATTAATACATTTGCAACATCTTCGCGGTAGAGGAAAAGTGCTTGTTGAATGGGAGTCATCTTTCCATAAAGGATGTAGGCCTCATATTTTAGATTTGCCCCTGTATAACGATAGTGGAATTGCCAATTTCTTAACGTTAGATAGCGACATATTGGCTCCATGATTGCAGGGTCACAGTATTGTGGGTACAAAGCTAAGCCTAAAATACTTACCGACTCGTTACTTCTATTGGAATTGGCATTGGTTTCAAAGATCTCTTTGAGTTTGCTTACTTGGATGTTATCTAACATGAAAGACAATAATTCAGGATCTTGGAACCTGATTGCGGTGTGAAAAGGTGTCGTTTCATAAACGTCGGCTTCTTGAATTAAACTTTTATATCTCCAAATTGCTGGCTGCTCCTCCTTAAGTAATAAATAAAAAATTTCCAAGTTATGCGTTTCGAGAGCATAGGTTAAAGGATCCCATTGATTAGGATTTTCAAAAATCAAAAATTCTTCATAGAAGCGAGACAATTTTTCATAAGGGTCATTTTTTGCATATAAATTCAGAAAAGAGAGTAGAAAGATCGTGAGTAGTCGAAAAAACATAGTGATGTCATTTTTAAGTTTATAGGCTAGTTTGCGCCACTTTGGCAGCAAAAAAATTTTTTGTCAAATGAGACGAGGGAACCTTAGGGCTTCTCGATTTGGATTTTTGGCTTTAGATTCAGTTAATTTTATTTATTAATTGACAAAAACAATACCTTTATGATAGATTTAATAAAAAAGTTAAATAACTATGTTTTTTTTCAAAAAATTTTCCAATTTGCCAAAAACACTTCACGACCCAGTGCTTTTTCCTGTGCTATCTTTTAACCTAGTCGTCGTGCGCTAGGCGCACATACCAACTTTCCTTTTCGCCTCCATTTCCTACTCAGAAGTCAATGTTCAAATTAGCTTAAACGCTGCAATAAAAAAATTTTAAGATAAGGTCACTTTTATGAAAAGGCTACTTCAATCAGAATCTATAGCGATTGGTCTCGCCATGTTCTCCATGTTTTTTGGCGCTGGGAACATTATTTTTCCATTAGCCGTTGGTCAGTACGCTGGAGATAAAAATCTCTTTGCCATTCTAGGGCTTCTTCTAACCGCTGTTGCCATGCCGATAACAGGTTTAATCGCCATGTTGTTATATGAAGGAGATTACCACCAATTTTTTGGCAGACTTGGGAAAGTGCCCGGCTTCCTAATCGCTCTGATGATCATTAGCCTTTTAGGGCCACTTGGTTCAACACCAAGATGTATTGCTCTTGCGTACACAACACTCAAAAGCACCTTTCCCCAATTATCCCAAATTTTCTTTAGTGCCTGCTCCTGCTTTCTCATTTTTCTTTTCACAATCCGCAGAAGCAATCTCCTAAAGCTTCTAGGCTGGGTATTAACCCCCTTTTTATTGGTTTCTTTGGCAACAATCATTGTTATGGGTCTATTTACTCCTCCCACCTCATTACAACTCGTCAATGAATCATCGAAAAAGCTATTTTGGCATGGGCTGAAAGAAGGCTATAATACGATGGATTTGCTGGCTGCTTTTTTTTTCTCCTCAACGATCCTATCGACGCTTCGCCTAAGAGTTATAGAACAGGGCTGTTTTAACGCAAGCCCCATCAAAATAGCCTTATCCGCCAGTATCGTTGGCGCAGCATTGTTAGCTGCCGTTTACTTAGGATTTAGCTATTTGGCGGCTTTTCACGGAGCAGACCTTCATTTGACTGCAAAAGATGAGATCCTTGCAGCCATTACCTTTAAGATTGCTGGGCCCCATGCAGGGATCCTCGTTTGCTTAACCATTGCTTTAGCCTGCTTAACTACAGCCATAGCTTTAATTTCGGCATTTACAGACTTTATCCATAAAGAAGTTCTCAGCACAAAAATAAGTTATCAATCCACTTTGATCGCCTCATTGCTGATCACCTTTTTCATCTCCACATTCGAATTTTCGGGAATTTCAGCTTTCTTGAGCCCTATTCTGCAGACTTGTTACCCAGGCTTAATCGTGTTGACCTTTTTAAATATTGCTTTCAGATTGAAGAAGGTCCAGCCTATCTAAAGTTCCGGGTTTTTTATGTTTGCCTTAGAAAGTTATCTCTATTTTTAAATCTTTGATTGAATCCTAGAATCATTCTGCCACCTCCCTCATTTAAATCCAGCTTAGCTTAAGCTAGATGGGGAGGGCAGGTTTAGGACAAGGTCAAAAACTTAGGACGTTAGTAGTTTTTGTAGTTCTTCCATGAATAGCAACTTGCGAGAGTGCCTATCTTGAAAATCTTTCAACTGATCAAAAAATAATTTTTCATTAGCCATCTTAGCCAAATCTCTGAGTGTTGCTAATAAGTCTAAAGCCTTGTTATAGCTTGAAGAGTGCCTTTGTGTCATAAATAATTCTATTTGTTCCCAAACTAATAATTCGCTTCCAATCAGTTCATTGAAACGTTTTTGTTTAATCAATTTATTGACTCTTTCTTCCTCAGCTAACTTAGCTGCTGCTTTTGCCTGCTCCATTATACAATGCTCTTCTGCTACCTTTTTGTACTCGCAACATAATTCACCGACAGTACGCAAAGAATCCATTTTTTTCTGATTCAAAGGATTAGAGAGGTTGAAATGCCTGATCAAATGAATCACTGGGTAGTAGTCCCCGTTAATGCTCCCTTCCAAAATATCTCCTAAAAATTTCTCTTTATCCTCGGCGGACATCTGTTTAAGCCAAGAACGAAGATCGAGGGATTCTGCTTTTTTTCCATCGCTGCAAGCACTTTTTACTGTTGCCACTTTAAGCAAGTCCTGGTCAATACGCAAAAATTTCGCCAAATCCTGTAAGCTCTGACTCAACGTCGAAAGACCAGGGGGAACAGCAGGTTCTAGGACGTGATCTGCATAGCAGCCATTTTGCATGTTGGCAAGCCATCCGAGATAAAGGCACCTTAAATCACCTCGATCAAGCTCTTCCCTTAAACTCAAAAAAGAAGAGAGCCGAATCCCCTCTTCCTCATGCAGAGTTCCTTGTGAAGAAAACTCAATAAAAATTTGCTCGTTGTTTGTTCTGGCAGAGGCATTTGTCCCATTACAATAAGAGACTACCGTTTCATAATCTGTAAAGGAGGGAGGCATGCGAAATTTTAAGGAGCGTGAACCACAACTAGAGTGATAGAAAAAAGCATCAAAGTACTTTTCTAACCAAAGATCTTCATCACCTTTAAAATGGCTCCAGGTATAAGCATTGCTAAAACTATTAGGAGTAATTTCCGCACGTGTCGAACAGGTGCGTAGCTCTTCCATTTCCTTATCAGTTAAAAAACAATCAATCGCTTGAAACTCATAGTAGTGGTATTCGTCCATCAACTAATTCCCAATCTTTTCTTAAGCTAGTAAAATATAGCGCTTAAGAGAAATTTCCCTCTACTGCCTATTTGCTTGATAGGCTATTTTAAGCGCTTATCATGCTAAATTTCTTAGCTAAAGGGGCCTGTGTTGAATAATTCAGTTTGGTGATCGGGTGGATTTCTTTCTATTGAGAGATCAAAGCGATCAATTTTTTTTGACATTGTCCTCTTCTTTGACTCCATTTAAGAGAACTCCCTTCCAATTATTTGCATGTAAAGCCTCTTTCAGATTTTTTGGCTTAAAGCTATGAGTGTTGACCAATCATCTGACTGCACATTCCCATCTGCAATTTTATTTAGTTTTTTAATGCCACGCTTTTTGCACTGGTGGATAATCTGCCATCCTTTTTTCCCGTTATAAATCGATCGAGAAGCAACCATCTCTCCGTTGCATGAGCTACTTCTGTCTCCAGGCTTATTATCCACATGAATGGATGCCAAGCAAAAAGGACAATGATTTCGGAAGCTTCCATTTTGCAATGGCAACACGTCTTGATGGCAAATTGCACAAACAAAATGTACGTTTTTATCTTTTTTGCTCATTTCCTACCCTTCTTGAAGTTGTTTAAGCAACGCATCAAGAAAGTAGGGTTCCGTTTAGGTCTTCCCATTACACACAGTCCTCGGGCTTATCTAAACTAGTGACAAATTCACCGCTATTCCTGTAGGGTTTGCGATTATTTTTAGCTCCAGCTTCATTGTGGCAAAAGTATTATAAAAATGTCGTAAAAACGAAAAAGCATTTGCAAAACACCCTTTTTTGTGACACAATTAAAGAAAAAGTGTCGCAAAAATGCCATTTCATCCAAAATTTACTATTTCTATTCCTATTGCGTCTGCACTTACAGCGATTGAACGAACAAGAGGATTTTTAGAAGCGGCGCAACTTTCGAAAGACTGGGTAGCTAAAATGCAGGCACGTGCGCTAATTTTAGAAGCACATCACACTACTCATATAGAGGGCACGCATTTAAGCCTTGATCAGTCCGAAAGACTTATATCCGGTGAAAAAATGTCTGATGTCGACTGCGAAGACGTCAAAGAACTACTCAATTATAAAAAAGCCTTCGATTTCGTGGCAGATTATGTCTTTTCACAAGGACTTATAACAGAAGGTTTAATTAGAGAGATCCATAGACGCCTTGTCGAAGACGTAAGAGGAAATAGCGCTCAGCCAGGACAATATAGAGTCATTCAAAATTATGTTGCCAATTCTAAAACAAAAGAAATTATTTACACGCCACCGGCAGCTTATGAAGTCCCCATTTTTATTGCTGAATTGGTGGATTGGTTACAAAATGAACGAACCATTCCTCCCGTACTTTTAGCTGGGATTGCACAGTTTCAACTTGTTCATATACATCCATTTTTAGATGGAAATGGTCGAACAGCTCGGCTATTATCTACGTTATGTCTCTATCGATCGGGTTATGACTTTAAGAAACTTTTTACTATCAGTGAATACTACGACCGAAATCGACAAGACTACTATCAAGCTATTCAATCCGTCAGAAACAACAACATGGATATGACTTGTTGGCTTGAATATTTCTCTAGAGCTTTAGAAACGCAAATGCATGAAATCCAGCTTAAAGGATCTCATGCAATGAAATTAGATGTTTTAGTATCGGAATACAAGCTTTCCCGCAGACAAAAACAGGCATTAGACTGTTTACTTGAAAGAAAAGAAGATTTTTCAATTCACGATTATGAATTGCTTTGTCCGGGAATCAATAGACGGTCTTTGCAACGAGACCTTTCTGATTTGATAGAAAAGGGGCTCATATCTCAAAATGGGATTAAAAAAGCAGCTCGTTACAAAATGAATCCTATACATTAATATTTTACGACATTTTTACGACACGATTTACGACAAAAGTAAGTGAAAAGTGGCGTAAACAACGTTATTCTGTCGCGTGGAAACACAAACATGGCGGAACAAACACAAAATTTGCTTTTGAACAATTAGCCATTTTTGAATTACAAAACAGCTGTTTCACAAATTCTTCACTATTAACCTGAGTTTGGAGTTTTTACGCAGCCGCTAAGAACAATCGATCTTCGCGGGCTAAGTTACTAGGAGGTTTTTTAGGCTGGTGAGTATAGGCACTTATTCCAGCTAAAAGATTAATCAGAAAATTTGCAGCGCTTCTATGGCGTGTATGTTCTATTTGCGAGATATTTTTCAGTTGATCATTGACCGTTTCAATGATTGATCTTTTCCGAAGAAGCACTTTGTCAGTTAGCTTCATAAGTTTTTGCTTCATATTTGCCCCCAATGTTGTAAATAGCTCCGAGCCTTGCTTTAAAAGCTTTTTTGCAAGCTCAGCCGAAATATATGCTTTATCGCCAAACAATTTGCCAAAAATACCTTTAGATAAAGTTTCAGCAATAGTCACATCAGCTATATTGCCAGGAGTTACCTGAAAAGATAAAATTTCACCTTTTTCATTGATAATGAGATGTAATTTAAATCCGTAAAACCAGTCAGCAGTTGTTTTCCCGCGCTTGGCGAGTCCCTTGAAAACTTTATTTCTTTGAATGCGTTTTCTATGGCAAACATCTATTGATGTCGAATCGATAAAAGCAATCCCTGTCATTTTCATAAAAATACTTAAATGTTCGATAATTCGATTGATGAAATAAAATCATAATTGTCATCATTTCAGGAGTAGATAACCTAGGATTAGATCCTCGCTTTGCTTTACCATTATCAAGGAGGTTTTTGTCCCATTCTTCCTTAAAGAACTTCCAAAAATCATCTACACTGCAATACAATGTCGTTAAATCCATCTTGACCTCTTGTAATTAACATGCGTTGTGGAAAACAAATGTTTTAAATCATCAAGAGGTCTTTTGTTATCAGATTTTGATTTAACTTATTGCTGGCCAATTAGATAAATTCAAAACTCAGGTTACTAACTTTTACATAGCAAGCAGGTTAATACTTATTAGCAGAATAGAAGGGTGGGAGGCCTTGAGCGTTAAAATGCTTTAATGGAGTTTCACTTGTCTGCATCTTTTCATTAAACAATAAATCAAACATAAATCTTCTTATAAAAAAGTCATTAGAAAGGCATTCTTCCTCTTTTACAAGGTGGCTTTACCTGTGTTAAAAGAAAACAAAAGGCTAGTAACAGAAAGTGAAATTTGATTTTGAGAGAAAATTGCTCGGAACTGGACTCGAACCAGCACGGGATTGCTCCCAGGGGATTTTAAGTCCCCAGTGTCTACCATTTCACCATCCGAGCAAGGATGAGAGACAAACAATAGCTTCTTTACTATTTTTAAGTCAAGAAAACCCTCACTTGAGGTGAGGGTTTTCGTGCAATTTTTCTACCCAGACCATTTCGCTAGAATGGCTAATAGCAGTAAAGCCACAATGTTTGCAATTTTGATCATTGGGTTGATGGCAGGTCCTGCCGTATCCTTGTAAGGATCGCCCACGGTATCGCCAGTTACTGCAGCCTTATGGGCTTCAGAGCCTTTCCCACCATAATTTCCTTCCTCAATTAACTTTTTCGCATTATCCCAAGCACCACCACCAGATGTCATAGAGATTCCAACGAAAAGACCTGTTACAACCAAACCAAGAAGCATTGAGCCTAAGCAGACAAAAGCTTCAGATTGTCCAACAGTTCTGCTGATAACAAAGTAAACAAGGAATGGGGCACCCACAGGCAATAAAGAGGGTAAAATCATCTCTTTAATAGCAGATTTTGTCAAAATATCCACAGCCCTACCATAATCAGGTAGATTTGTTCCTTCCATGATGCCTGGGATTTCTTTAAACTGACGGCGCACCTCAACAACAACCGATTGTGCTGCACGGCCAACAGCCATCATGCTCATGCCACCAAATAGATAAGGCAGCATTCCGCCAATGAAAAGACCGATCACAACATAGGCATCCTGTAAATCGAAATTTAACTGGAAGCTTGGGAAATAATGTCTTAAATCCTCAATAAAGGCAGAGAACAACACCAATGCTGCAAAACCCGCAGAACCGATCGCATACCCCTTTGTCACGGCTTTGGTTGTATTTCCTACCGCATCTAAGGCATCCGTTGTCTGGCGTACCTCTTTAGGTAGATTAGACATCTCCGCAATGCCCCCTGCATTATCCGTTACTGGGCCATAAGCATCTAAAGCAACAACCATCCCTGCTAAAGCCAGCATTGTAGATGCCGCAATGGCAACTCCAAATAAATCTGCATTAATATAAGAGACTAAGATTCCTGCACAAATGACTATAACAGGGAGAGCAGTAGCTTCCATGGACACAGCCAAGCCCTGAATGATGTTTGTTCCATGGCCAGTTAAAGAAGCCTTCGCAATGCTTTTTACGGGACGGTACTTTGTCATTGTGTAGTACTCTGTAATCCACATTAAAAGGCCTGTTACTACCAATCCAGAGAGGACACAGTAAAAAAGGTTTAAACCCGAAAATGTGACGTCATTAGAACGAAAAGTTGCTTCCAAACCAATCCAGTACTTCGTAACGCCATAAATGAATATAGCAGAAATTATTGCAGTCGTCACAAAACCTTTGTAAAGAGCTCCCATGATATTATTGCTTTTGCCCAGTTTGACAAAGAACGTTCCAATAATAGTTGCTATAATGCTTACAGCACCAATCAACAATGGATAGAGCATCATTTGGTCTAACGCAGGTCCTGTAAAGTAGATACCGGCCAATAGCATAGACCCGACTAATGTAACCACATAAGTTTCAAAAAGGTCTGCAGCCATTCCAGCACAGTCACCCACGTTGTCTCCTACGTTATCAGCAATTACAGCTGGATTACGAGGATCATCTTCTGGGATGCCAGCTTCAATTTTTCCCACCATGTCAGCTCCGACATCGGCTCCCTTTGTAAAAATTCCCCCGCCCAATCTAGCAAAGATAGAAATTAAGGAAGCACCAAAACCTAAAGCCACTAATGATTCCATAAGTTCGCGAATAGGAAGGTTGAGCTCTCTCAAATATATGTAATAGCCAGCTATGCCCAAAAGTCCAAAGCCAACAACGAGCAATCCAGTGATAGCACCTGAATGAAAAGCTACGTTAAGAGCAGCCTGTAGGCCATTTTTTGCTGCTTCAGCAGTTCTAACATTTGCGCGGACTGAAATGTTCATTCCGACATAACCTGCCGCTCCAGAAAGAACAGCACCAATAACGAATCCAAGCCCTACCTTCCAGCCCAGTAACCAAGTTAAAAGAACCCAAATGATCACTCCAACTAATGTGATAACCTGATATTGACGATTAAGATAAGCTTTAGCTCCAACCTGTATGGCAAAGGCAATTTTTTGCATTTGCTCAGTTCCAGAACTTAAAGAAAGTATCGATCTAATCATTACCAAACCATAGAGAAGCGCAAGCATTCCACATGCAATCACGGTTCCGTATGCGTAATACAGCATAAGACATCCTTATTGTGTTATATTTAAATGATAGACAGGATGCCATATGAAGGTTTATGTCTCAAGCGCGAATTTAGCTCTTTTAAGAAGAGCAGTACAGAAGAGTGTATTTAAAATATATCGATGAGGCCACACTTAGGGCTAAAAGGATAAAATTAACAAATTAGGGTTTATAAAACCCCCACAGTTTTATCCACAGAAACAATGTTATTTTCACTCTTTAAAAGATTAACAGACTATGTAGAATTAAGCGATGGCAAAGGAGCATTCTTTTTTATTATTAAATTGCACTATTGTCAGTAATCCTTTCCTGTTCTTTTCTAGAGGATTGCTGCTCATTATGGAAATGGGCTTTTTCTAAAAAACAGGAGGGAAAGTCTCCATAAATTTTTATATAAACCTTAAGCTCCTTTAAAAAAAATTTAAGTTAAATCAAAAAACTCTAGACTCAGTTTGATGTTGAGTCTAGAATTTTTTAGTTCTTAAACGTCCTCTTTAGCTGGAGGAAAAACTGGAAAAATTTCTGTAGAGGTTGGGACTTCGTGAGGTTGAGTGGGTTCAGAGACTGAAGGAGAAGAGTAGTCATCCAAAGAGCCGCTTTCTTCAATAGATTCTTCATGTTGAGGAAAAGTTTCTGCCTGTTTACCTTCCTCCCCCACTTCATTTTCTTCATCCTCAAGAAAGATGCGTCTTTTTCTCTGGCGATAAATTTCCTCTTCGTCAGCTTCAGACATTTCGAAAGAGCCATAAGCTGGAAGGGCTAAATTAACTTCTTCGGTGATAGGAACAATCTCTTCTTCTGCCAGCCTGGCTTCTTGCTCCTCTTTTGTATAGAAAGCATCTCGAAATTTTTCTTTGTAACGTCCAATTGTTTCAGAAATAAGAGGAGGGGGGCTTAATAAATTCGAGAGCAAAGAACCAGACATTGAAACTGCCTCTGTCATATCCTTTTCAGTCATTTCTCTTTGAGGTAATGCAAGCTCTACACTTTCTTCTAAACCCACTTTAGGAGCTCCCCCCACTGGCGGCTCTTCTTGGGAAGACACACCTTCTTCACGATTTCGTTTTTTTCTGTATTGTCGGCGTCTATCTCTTTTACGTTCAGACCTTGACTCTACCTTGGTAGGTTCAGAAACTATTGGCGTAGGTTCTTTTTCAGAAGAGGCCTCTTCTGCAATCTCCTTTACAGGCTTTGAAATGCTATCTCTACCCCCACCAATTTTAATCGATCGGTCTAGGCCAACATTTTTTAACACTATCCTTGCTTCACGCACCTCAAGCACTTCATAGTCAGAAACCGGAACAATAAACGACTTTGGCCTCTCTAAGGATCTAAAAAAAATAGCACTTCCAAAAGAAACAACTTCCACAGCATCCACAAAGTATTCTTCTTGCCCTACTGTTTTACTGCTTCTTATGACTAATTTACAGCCTTCTTTAGGAGTAATTACTGTTTCAATTATAGGTTCACGTGTAAAATCCACCTGTCATCAATCCATGTTAATAGTTAAAAATCCCAGTCTAGCGTGATGCGCTACAAGTAATCATGACATTCTCCTGCTTGCGAAGTATTCTTTTCAGTGAACTTTATAAGCCGTTTCGAGCAAATAAACTCGAAGAATGAAAGAAATTTGCAAATATTTCGCATCCACCTCTAACTGGCTTTAAAATAAGAAAAAGCACATTTCAATAATTGACTGTTCATGCTTTTTCTTTTAATGCCATATAATGTAGCAAGTCTACAACACGAGCGGCGTATCCCATCTCATTGTCGTACCATGCCACGATTTTAAAAAATTTATCATTTAAGGCGATCCCTGCACCCTTGTCAAAAATTGCAGAAAAGGTACTGCCAATAAAATCGGAAGAAACCACTTGTTCTTCACAGTATGCAAGATAGCCTTTCATCTTTCCTTCAGAAGCTGCCTTCATTGCCATACAAATGGCGTCATATGTTGTCGCCTTGCCTAGACGAACTGTAAGGTCGACAACCGAAACATCGAGGGTAGGAACCCTAAAAGCCATTCCTGTTAGTTTGCCTTTTACCTGAGGAAGACATAGAGCAACCGCTTTGGCTGCACCTGTTGATGAAGGAATGATATTCTGTGAAGCGCTTCTCCCTCCTCGCCAATCCTTTTTGGAAGGACCATCCACACTCGGCTGCGATGCTGTAACGGAATGGATGGTGGTCATTAAGCCTTCTTCAATACCAAACTCATCTAACAATACTTTAGTAATTGGAGCCAAGCAGTTAGTTGTACAAGAAGCATTGGAAACAACTAAATCCTTACCGGGTCGGTACTTATCTTCATTTACACCCATGACAAATGTCGGAACATCGCCTTGGGCAGGGGCAGTAATGATAACACGTTTTGCCCCAGCTTGTAAATGCTTGCTAGCGAGTTCATCAGTTGTAAATAGCCCACTAGATTCTATCACATAATCCACCCTAAGGTCACCCCACGGAAGCTTTGATGGATCTCTTTCCGCAAGAGCAAGAACTTTTTTCCCATTTACCATCAAGTCATTTTCAGAAGCGTACACTTCACCTTCAAAACGACCATGAGTGGTATCATACTTAAAGAGGTAAGCAAGATTATCTGGAGGTACAACATCATTAATTGCCACGAGGTTTACATCGTCTCGGGAACTAAGAAGACGCATAACTAAACGACCAATCCTGCCAAATCCATTTATTGCAACGTTGATTGGCATAGCTTCCTCCAAAGTATAGAATCATCTCTGTATGTTACTTTTTCAGATGACAATTGTAAAGAGAAAGAAGAGGTTTTAGAGATACAATACACTATTTGAAAAGGTCGAACCAAAGGAACAAGTAAAAGAAAGAAAAGAAGCCGGCAAAAGCCGGCTAAAAAGCATTACTCAGTAATGTATTCAAGAATACATTTTTGAGCATTATCACCTAAGCGACGGTCACCCTTAATCATTCTGGTATAACCACCTTGTCTTTCTGTAAAACGAGGGCCTAACTCCACAAAAAGCTTATTAACAACTCGTCTGTCCGTGTTGTAGGCTGCAGTGTTGCCATCTTTTGCAGCTCGCGCTTCCTTAGGTGTTAGAGAGTTATAAGTAATCATTAAATCAGCAACTACTCTTCTTCTTGATGCTAATGTATTTTTCTTAGCAAGCGTAATCATTCTGTCTGCATAACGGCGCAAAATCTTAGCTTTGGCAACTGTCGTTGTAATGCGACCATGCTCAATTAAAGATTTAAGCATATTGGCAAACATACATCTTCTATGCGAGGACGTGCGATTAAGCTTAATCGTATTTTTACGGTGTCTCATGATTAAACTATCCTATTCATCTTCTTGTTCATCTTTATCATCTTTTCTCTTACGCTCATCTTTTTGAAGATCTCTTTTGCGTTTTTTCTCTTCAAGCAAATGGCGTACTTTATCTTTGACGTTATCTGGTGTAATGCCAAAGCGAGAAAGATCCATACCTAGCGACAGATTCATGTCTGTCAATTTAGCTTTAATTTCATTAAGAGATTTCTTGCCGAAATTTCTAAACTCAAGCATCTTACGTTCTGGAATAGAGACAAGCTCTGCTATAGTTTCAATATTTGCGCCGCTCAAGCAATTTGTTGAACGAACCGACAATTCGATTTCATCGATGCGGAGAACGAGTTTCTCCATTAATTCATCTTGATCTCCATCTCCAAGACCTTGACCTTCATCAAAACTTAGGCCAATAGACTTAATCCTATTGAAAACTTCAAAGTGCTTTTGTCCTATTTGAGCTGCAAAGCTTAATGCTTCAGCCGCTGTCACTCGACCATCCGTATTCACTTCTACAATGAGACGGTCGAAATCAGTGTCCTGCCCAACACGTGTATTTTCTACGTAGTAGTTGACTAAACGAACAGGAGAAAATGCAGCATCTACTAAAATCTCATCGGATGTTTTGTCTCGAATATCATGTCTCTCAGAAGGAACGTAGCCTCGTCCGATTGCGACTCTTAAGTCAATCTGCCTTTTCATCGGTTTAGTAGCAGTAAAAATGTATAAATCTGGATTCACAATCTCAAAATTGCTATCGCTGATTACATCTTTTAATTTCACCTGATACTGTCCATCGTTCTTATCTAAATCGGACTGTGTAATTTCAATGAGGTTAGTGAGGATACGGCTTTCACGGGAATAGGGGTCGTCATCCTGAGGAAGCTTTCTTAAAAGTGCACCCTTGAAGTTTAGGATAATATTAGTCATATCCTCAACAATTCCCTCAATCGCCATATATTCATGAGGAACACCCTCAAAGCGGACAGAAATAATTGCTGGAGCTTCGAGAGAAGATAGCATCATCCGTCTTAACGAATTGCCGATAGTATGCCCAAAACCTCTCTCAAAAGGCTCAGCAATAAATCTACCGAAATTTTGCTCTGGAGCTTCACTCTCTACTAAGATTTTTTGCGGCATTTCAAACTTGCCATATTTAACTGACATGTAGTAACTCCTGCATGACTGTCTTTGATAAATGCTTTTAAATTAAACCCAAAGTTTCGCTTAAGACGATAATTGGGAAAAGCTACTTTAATACATAAAGTAGCTTTAACTGAATAACTACTAAACGCGACGTCTTTTACGTGGACGGCAACCGTTATGCGGTACTGGTGTTACATCACGAATCGCTGAAATCATCAATCCTGAACTTTGCAAACCTCTAACAGCTGACTCACGCCCAGCTCCGGGCCCTTTTAAATTAACTTCGACCTCTTTCATGCCTTGGCTCACCGCGATCTTTGCTGCATCTTGCGCTGCTACTGTAGCGGCAAAAGCAGATGATTTTCTTGAACCAGAAAAATTCACCTTACCAGCCGATGCCCACGAAATCACTCTTCCGGTTGGGTCTGTAATGGTTACAATCGTGTTATTGAAGGATGCTTTTACATGCACTACACCTGCAGGCACAGAATGATGCATCCTTTTCTTTGGCTTAAGCGGCTTTTTTTGAGTATTTGTCGGCTTAGTCAAGTTTTATCTCCTCTTTCAAAAAATTACTTTTTCTTGTTCGCTACCGTTTTACGCTTACCTTTACGGGTACGTGAGTTTGTTCTTGACCTTTGTCCCCTTACTGGAAGACCTAATCTATGACGAAGTCCTCTGTATGAGTGAATACTCACTAAACGTTTGATGTTATTTTGAATTTGACGGCGCAAGTCACCTTCAACCACATAGCTCGTCTGTAACAGTCCATTGATGCGTGCAATATCGTCTTGCGTTAGCTTGTGAGCTCTCATATTTGGATCTAGTCCAAGTTTCTCAATCAACTCGTTGGCTAAACGACGACCAAGACCATAAATGTACGTTAAGCTTATCTCTAATCTTTTATTATCTGGTATGTCGATGCCGATAACTCTAGGCATTTAAAACTCCTGCAATTTCTAAAGTATTGAAAAATTTACCACAAATTCGCTTTAAAAGCAAAATTATTCACGTCCTCTAACCCGGCCCCTCTTCATGAAGCCATCGTAACGCTTCATCAACAGATGGGATTCTATTTGCTTCATTGTGTCAAGCACAACCCCAACCAAGATAAGCAAGGCCGTACCGCCAAAGAAATAACTAATCGTTTGGGGCACTCCAAGAAAACGGCCAATCATTGTAGGCAGAATAGCAATTAAAGCTAAGAGTATCGCACCTAATAAGGTTACCCGATTCATTGTGGACTCTAAGTAATCCTGTGTTGGCTTACCCTGGCGAACACCAGGAATAAAAGCGCCATTCTTTTTCATATCTGAGGCAATTTGATCAGGTCTAAACTGAGTAGCTGTCCAAAAATATGTAAAAAAGATAATGAGCAACACATAAAGGGTTATATACAATGATGTCCCAGGAGATAGCCAGCTAGTAATCTCTCCAATGACATTCCCTCTCCCTATAAAGCCGCCTATTGTGGCAGGAAAGAGGAGCAGCGAGGAGGCAAAAATAACCGGGATCACCCCTGCGTAATTCACTTTAAGGGGAATATAAGATGTTCCACCTTGCATTTCGCGACGCCCCACTACGCGTCTTGCATACTGTAAGGGTATTCGTCTATGACCTTGAATAATCAAAATAGTTGCTAGCGTAACAGCAATAAAGACCCCAATCAAAACAACTACAGAGGCAAAATTCATTTGCCCTGGTTGTTGAGAGTCCAAATTGAGCTGTTGTAAAATCATGCCCATTGCTGTAGGCAGTGAAGAAACGATACCTAAACTGATAATTAAGCTCATCCCGTTTCCAATTCCTCTCTCAGTAATCTGTTCACCAAGCCACATTAGAAAAACCGTTCCAGTGGTCATTGTGAAAATGAAAATGAGATAAAATAGAATGGGAAGACCAAAAGCCTTTACATCTAAAAGTTCACCGGCAATGATTCCAGGTCTTGCTAAGTTCATCTGCAAGGCATAACGTGCATACATTGCAGATTGTAAAAAAGCTAAGCCAATTGTAAGAATTCTAGTATAGCGGTTGAGCTTTCTTTTTCCTTGCTCTTGGTTCTCTCTCATTTCCCTTTGCAATTCAGGCCAAAGAGCTGTAACTAACTGCATAATGATCGATGCAGAAATGTAAGGAACAACCCCCAGCGCAATCACTGTCATTTGGGAGAATGCTCCTCCAGAGAAGATATCCACCATCTGGAATAGATTTTGACTTCCACCAGTAGCCTGTCTAAAATAGCTTAAAGCTATTTCTCCATTAATACCAGGAACAGGAATAAAGCCTCCTATACGGCAAACAACCAGCATAAGAAGCGTAAAATAAATTTTTGCTCGAAGTTCAGGTATATTGAAAACTTTCTGCAGCGCGCTTAGCATTTGAATAGCCCTCGTTCAAAAACCTTAAGGATGAATTATTCTAAGACAGTAAATTCAATCTTTGCCAGCTCGAGTTTTTCTCTTGCCCCTTGTGAAATTTCGTCGACTTCGATTGTCACTTTTTTAGTTAGAGTTCCATTGCCAAGCAACTTAACTCCGTATGTTGTACCACTAATAAAACCACGCATTGCAAGAGTTTCTAGATTAACGGCATCGCCTTCATCAAATGCTCTTTCAATATCTGCTAGGTTGATAGTGTGTAAAGGACGACTAAAACGTGCATTACTAAAGCCACGTGTTGGCAATTTCATGAACAGTCTCATCTGTCCACCCTCGTAACCATGGCGTCTTTTGTAGCCAGAACGCGCTCCTGCACCTTTCTCGCCGCGACCACATGTTTTACCAAGGCCTGAACCTATTCCACGCCCTACTCTTTTCTTTTTCTTTCTTTTTAATGTTGGATTATTGAGGTTTGATAAGGTAATCATTATAGACCTCTCATATTTCTAATCTGTTCTTTTGTCATGAGCTTAGATAATGCTTTAAATACAGCTTTTACCTGGTTTAACGGATTGTTTGCGCCCAAGCTTTTAGCCATAACATCTTTAACACCGGCCATTTCGAGGACAGCGCGCACCTGTGAACCAGCAATAACACCAGCCCCTTTAGGAGCAGGCTTCAAAAGCACCTTTGCTCCGTCCCAGTGAACAATCACTTCATGAGGAATTGTTGTGTCTTCTAAAGGATAGCTACGCATGTGCTTTCGCCCCGCTTCACCACCTTTACGGATAGCATCTGTTAATTCATTTGCTTTAGCAAACCCATAGCCAACTTTGCCTTTGCCATCGCCCACAAGAACAAGAGCAGAAAAGCTAAATTTGCGGCCACCCTTAACAACTTTTGCGCATCGGTTAACATAAAGGACTTTTTCGTTGATTTCGCTATCGCCTTTATCTTTTCTAGGAGTATCATTTTGTTTGGTCATCGATTAACCTGTTTTCTTAAATTAAAACTTGAGGCCAGCTTCGCGTGCGCCATTTGCCAATTCAGCTAATACGCCATGGTATTTAAACGGTCCTCTATCAAATACAATTTCTTTACAACCCAACTCAATTGCTTTAGAAGCAATTTTTTCGCCAAGAACTTTAGCAGAAGCCTTTGATTTCTTAGCAAATTCTGTATTTCTAAATTCCTTAGAATAAGTTGCAACACTTGCTAGAGTAACACCTTTATCGTCGTCGATAAGCTGAGCTTGAATGTGCTTATTAGATTTAATAACACAAAGCCTAGGCTTAGTAGAGGTTCCTCTTAAAGCTTTTCTAACACGCATTTTACGTCTTTGACGCAAGCGATGTTTATTTACTAATTCACTTAACATGATACTTAATCCTGATCTTATTTCTTAGCAGCAGCTTTTCCTGCCTTCTTGCGTACATATTCACCTGAATATCTAATGCCCTTTCCTTGATAGGGTTCAGGTGGTCTAATAGCTCTGATAGTTGCAGCAAACTGGCCAACTTTTTGCTTGTCAATCCCAGAAATAGTAATAACAGTGTTTTTATCAACTTTTACTTGAAGTCCCTCTGGAATCGGAAGCTTTGTGGGATGCGAGAAACCAACCTGTAAGTCAAGCAATGGACCTTGCACTGAGGCACGGTAACCAACTCCTATCATTTCTAACTTTCTCTCGAACCCTTGCACTACACCTACAACCATGTTGTTGATGATTGCACGATAAAGCCCATGAAAATTTCCCATATCTTCTTTACCTTCCGGAAGCATAACATCAACTGCGCCATCGTGAACTTTTACTTCTACGCCGGAAATAATCTCATGATTTAATGATCCCTTTGGACCGCTCACCGATACATTAGTACCAGAAACTTTAACTTCCACATTCTTTGGTACTGGAATGGGCTGTTTACCTATACGTGACATGACTCATTTCTCCTTTATCCCATTTACCAAACTAGGCAGATTAATTCGCCGCCAATCTTTCTACTTTTTGCTTCACTACCAGGAATTACGCCCTGAGAAGTTGAAACAATTGAAAGTCCCTTCCCACCAAAGAAATTGGGGATCTCTTCAGATCTGACATATTTGCGTAGTCCTGGTCTAGAAACACGTTTCAGTCCCTGAATCACTTCCTTTCTACCTTGCGTGTATTTTAAAAATAACCGCATCGTTCCGCGATGATCATCGACTTTTACTAAATAATTTTCGATAAATCCTCTATTTTTGAGGATTTCAGCAATATATTGCTTCATTTTACTCCAACTTACGTCAACATAGCGATGCTGAGATCTGCTAGCGTTACGTATCCTTGTGAGGAAATCGGCTATTGGGTCACTAACTGCCATAATTCCTTCTCCTATCTTATGCTGCAACCGTTACTGGTAAATTTTTAAATGGAAGACCAAGCATCCTAAGAAGCTCAACACATTCTTCATCTGTTTGTGCAGATGTCACAAAACTAATATTCATACCTTGGCTTCGTTTTACTTCATCCAAATTGATTTCTGGAAATACCTGCTGATCATCCAATCCTAATGAATAGTTTCCTTTTCCATCACATTTTTCAGGAAAGCCTCTAAAGTCTCTAATGCGTGGACATACAATATTGAAGAAGCGATCAATAAAATCATACATCCGCTTGCCCCTTAAGGTAACTTTAATCCCGATTGGTTGCCCTTCACGAAGTTTAAAATTAGAAATCGCCTTTCTTGCACGTGTGACAATTGGCTTCTGCCCGGATAACGCCGTAATGTCTCGAATACAATCTTGTATTGAGTTTTTGTCCTTAGAAGCTTCTGCAATACCCATATTAATCACGACCTTTTCTAAGGCAGGAACTATCATTGGATTTGCGTACTTAAACTTTTGATTAAGTGCTTGCTTGACTTCAGTTTGGTATCTTTTCTTCAATCTAGACATATTATTCAACTTTGTTTTGTAATTATATTACGAACGGTTCAGAGTTCTATAAGCGATGTTCTCTTCACCGGCCTTATAATAAAGCTCTTTTACGCCTTCTTCATTTACTCTAGTTTTTAGTTTAACCGCTTTCTCTCCGACCATAACTTTCAGATTAGAGACATGAATGGGTCTTTCGATTTCTAAAATGGCACCTTTCGAAGTACGTGTAGCCTTAACATGTTTTTTTCCAAGATTGACGCCTTGGACATAAACTTTATCGCCAGAAGTTTTTAAGACTTTACCAGTTTGTCCTCTTGAGTTACCAGCAATGACAACTACTGTATCATCTTTGCGTATTCTTTTCGGCTGTTTTTTTTGTTTTTTATCCATTCGTACTAACCTTTTATCTTAAACGACTTCAATAGCCATTGAAGCTATTTTTAAAAAATCTCTGTCACGCACTTCACGAGCAATGGGTCCAAAAATACGTGTTCCTTTTGGATTACTTTTATCGTCTATTAGAACACAGCTGTTTGAATCAAAGCTTGTCTTAGTTCCATCTTGACGTCTTATTGGCGAGCGCGTTCTTACAATCACCGCCCGAACAACATCACCCTTATTCACAGCTGCACCAGGAAGCGCTTCTCTTACTGAGCAGATAATAATATCGCCAACTTTTGCATAACGCCTTCTAGTTCCCCCGAGTACTTTAATACACTTTACTCGCTTAGCGCCGGAGTTGTCCGCGACTTCTAACTCTGTTTCTTGTTGAATCATTTGATTAGCCCTCTGTCATTTGCCAATTAATTAAGCCACCACTCGCCAACGCTTTAGCTTTGAGAGGGGTCTCGTTTCCATAATTTTCACTTTATCACCGACATTAAGTGGTGTTGATTCATTATGGGCATAATATTTTTTGGCTCTTGTCACTACTTTTTCATAGCGAGGATGCCTAATTGTTCTTTCCACTTTAACCACAACGGTTTTTTGCATTTTGTTGGAAACAACTATTCCCGTTTTAATTTTTCGGCTGTTTTGCCTTTCTTGCGTCATAAGCATCCTCTCAGCTTGCTAATTCTTTTTCTCTTAAAATTGTATGAATCCTGGCTATATCTTTTTTGAGATTATTTAGCTCGTGAGGCTTGTCAGCTTTTTTTTCACGTTGTAATTTATTCTTAAGTTCAAAAAGTCCAGCTTTTTTGTCTCCAAGAAGAGCTTGAAGTTCTTGAACTGATTGATCTCTTAGTTCATTACCTTTCATTATTAATCCTCACACTTGTTCCACGCGTTCAACAAAACGTGTCTTTAAGCCAAGCTTCGCTGCCGCTCTTCTTAAAGCACTTTGAGCAATCTCTCTTGGAACGTTGCCAACTTCAAATAAAACTTTTCCTGGACGCACAACTGCAACCCAGTGATCTACTGCGCCTTTTCCTTTACCCATACGCACTTCAGCAGGTTTTTTTGTAACCGGCTTATCTGGGAAAATACGAATCCATACCTTACCACGACGTTGGAAAAAACGATTAATCGCTACCCTACAGGCTTCGATTTGTTGATTAGTAATCCAGCCTCTTTCGAGCACTTGCATTCCAAATTCACCAAAATGGACGAAGTTTCCTGCTCTGCTAATCCCTGCAAAATGCCCTTTTTGCACTTTGCGATGTTTTGTTCGTTTGGGCATCAAAGCCATAAGCTTTACATTGCCTCCTTCATCTGTTGTTGTTCACCACGGTTAATCCACACTTTAACACCAATGGTTCCATAGGTCGTTTCAGCGCGTGATTCCGCATAATCTATATCGGCACGTAATGTATGTAAAGGTGTGCTGCCTTCCTTGTACCATTCAGTTCTTGCAATTTCAGCACCACCTAAGCGTCCAGAGACTTGAATCTTAATTCCAAGAGCACCCGCTTCCATTGTTGATTGCATTGCTTTTTTCATAGCACGTCTAAATGGAATTCTTCTTTCTAGCTGTTTTGAAATAGCATCTGCTACAATTTGAGCATCCAGATCGGGGCGTTTGATTTCTTCAACTTCAATCCATACTTCCTTGCCAGTTAATTTTGACAATTCCGCTTTTAAAGTATCGATTTCTGCACCTTTTTTACCGATGACAAGGCCTGGTCTAGCTGTGCAAATCACAACTTCGACTTTTTCACTCATCCTTCTAATTTTAATCTGCGATGTCCCTTGGCACACAGGCTTTTTGATCAAGTACTGTCGAATCAAATGGTCTTCCTGCACCATGTCGCCAAACTCTTTTTTATTGGCATACCATTTAGAGCTCCAGTTTTTCCTTTTTACTAAACGAAAGCCAACAGGATTAGTTTTTTGTCCCATAATAATCTCCTATGCTTCCTTAACTTTTATAGTAAAATGACTTGTTCTTTTCATAATCGGATGGCGTCCGCCTTTGTTTTTAGGTTTTGCACGTTTAAATACAGGGCCAGCATCAACGCGTACTTCTGCCACAACTAAATTTTCTCTTCTTAACTCTAGCTGAGTTTCAGCATTTGCTACTGCACTTTCTAAAGTTTTTTTAAGCAATCCACCAGCTTTTAATTGACAATGAGCTAGCTGAAATGATGCTTCTGCTATACTTAAGCCGCGAATTAAGTCTGCCGCTAAGCGCGCTTTACGGGGACTTATTCTAATATATTTGCTTATCGCTTTTGCACTATCCATCTCGATTAACCTTTATTTCTTAATGGGATGTCCCTTAAATGTTCGTGTTGGAGAAAACTCCCCTAACCGATGCCCAACCATGCTCTCAGTTACAAACACTGATAAAAATTTCCTTCCATTGTGGACTTCAAATGTATGTCCGACCATCTCAGGAATAATCATTGAATTTCTTGACCATGTCTTAATTGGCTTCTTGTTACCTTCTGTATTTTGAGCATTCACTTTTTTAAGGAGATGATGCGCAATAAAGGGACCTTTTTTTAAGGATCTTGCCATAGTTACTTCTTCCTTCGATCTTTTACAATGAATTTATTCGATTTCTTAAGAGATCTTGTTCTAAGACCACGAGTAAAGAGAGCCCAAGGAGTCTGTGGGATATTACCTTTATGCTTACCTTCGCCACCACCATGGGGGTGATCAACAGGGTTCATAGCTGTACCACGCACAGTTGGACGGATACCCTTCCAGCGCTTTCTGCCAGCTTTACCTTCTACTCTCAAGTTATGCTCTGAATTAGAGACAGCGCCAAATGTGGCTCTGCAATCTTCATTAATTAAACGCATTTCGCCTGATGGCATACGCATTGTCGCATAGCCATTGCTTCTTCCCATTAACTGAGCAGAAAGTCCTGCAGAGCGAACAAGCTTACCACCTTTACCAGGATACAGCTCAATATTGCAAACTGTTGAACCAAGCGGCATATGCTTTAATTTCATGCAACAGCCAACAGAGAAGGGTGGCTCTTCACTTGTTTGCACCGTGTCACCCTTCTTTAATCCATGTGGAGCTAGAATATATCTTTTTTCTCCATCAGCATAGTTTAACAATGCAATGTAAGCTGAGCGATTCGGATCGTATTCAATTGAAGCAACTTTTGCTGGGATATCAAGTTTATCACGTTTAAAATCAATGACTCGATAATGGCGTTTATGCCCACCACCTTTGTGACGGCAAGTAATGTGACCTTTGTTGTTTCTACCGTTTGTGCGTCTCTTAGAGATCAGCAAAGACTTAGTTGGCTTAACAGTCGCTTTTGAGTCTTCTGAGGCACGTGTGAGCAGCTCATTTTTAGGTAAAATTAGCTGTCTTGTTCCCGGTGTAATAGGACGATATTTTTTTAACATCTTAATCAAGCTCCTGTTAGACTGATTCCAAGCTATCGCCTTCTTGAAGCGTAACGATGGCTTTTTTAAATGAAGCGGTCATTCCTAAACGCCCTCTGACACGGCGGGATTTAGCTTTCACATTAATTGTATTCACAGCCACAACTTTCACATTCTTGGAACTGTAAATTTGCTCAATAGCTTCAGCTATTTCTTTTTTGTTTGCCGTTTTTTCAACAACAAAAACGTATTTCGGAGATTTACATCTTGCAAGCGAAACATTCGAAGTAGCATTCTTTAGATTTTCTAAAACGATCGCTTTCTCAGTTACTCGTTGATGTTTTACTACTTGATAGGGATTTTTTTCTTTCATATTTCCTCAGCCTTTATGCCAACCATTCTTGCAATTCTTGCAATGCATTTTCAGTCACAACTAACTGATTTGCCAGCATCAAATCATAACCATTAATATTTTTCGCCAAGGCAAAACTCATTTTGGGGATATTTCTCATGCTGCGAATGAAATTGTTATGTTTTTCACAAGGCACTTGAAATTTCTCTGTGAAATCACCGAAATCGATTTCCCCATATTCACCTTCACCTAAAAACAAAACGCGCCCTGATAAGTTACGTTTTTCTAAGAATTCAACAACAGTTTTAGTTTTTGGAGCTTCGACACTTAAATCTTCCACAACGTGAAGTTTATTATTTCTAAGCTTTTCCGCTAAAAGGCATCTGATAGCTGCAAGACGCTCTTTTTTGTTGATCCTCACATGCTGATCAAACTTTGGCTTTGGACCAAAAACTCTTCCACCACCCTTATATTGCGGTGCAGCTAGCGATCCCTGACGTGCACGACCCCCACCTTTTTGTGGATGAGGTTTTTTGGTCGTATGATTCACCTCAGAACGGCCTTTAGTGTTCGCAGACCACTGTCTTAAATTAGCACGCAAAGCAACAATATAATCTTTAATTGTCTGACTACTTGCTTCAGCTTCAAGCAATTCGCTAGCTATCGCGATGTCGCCTGTCTCTTTGCCTTCTAAATTGTATTTTTTTAAATTAACCACAATTCAACTCCACGAGATCGATTACTTTTTCACTTTTGACTGACGCTTTATAGCCGGAGAGATATAAACCAACCCATTACGAGCACCAGGCACAGCTCCTTCAACTACAATAATATTTTCAGCAGCATCAACAGAAACAACCCTTAAATTTTGGACTGTTTTTTGCTCACTACCCATATGACCAGCCATCTTTTGACCTGGCAAACAACGACCTGGCGTACTTCTCATCCCTGTCGAACCGCCATGCCTATGAAAGCCGGAACCGTGAGAAGCTGGACCACCAGCAAAATTATGTCTTTTAATTACCCCTTGGTAACCTTTACCCTTTGAAACTGCAATCGCATCAACGAAATCAACTTCACCAAGAGCGTCTAATCCAACAACCTGCCCAACAGCATAGTCATTAGCATTTTCTAGCCTTGACTCCGACAAGTAACGACGAGGGGTTACGGAAGATTTTTTGAAATGACCTAATAGAGGCTTGGACACTCGACGTTCAACAGTCCTAGGGTCTTTTGTTTTAATCTCTTCAAATCCAAGCTGAATTGCATTATAGCCGTCTGTCTCTTCGGTTTTAACTTGCGTGACAACATTTGGCTCTACTTCAATCACGGTACAAGGGACAACGCGACCCTTATCGTCAAAAAGCTGAATCATACCGCGCTTTTTGCCCATTAATTTTACCATCTTGCGAGTCATAAACACCTTTGTTCTTAAGCTCAAGAGTTATTTATTTCTAAAGTCAAAATTCTAGTTCCGCTAGATTTTAGCAGATGACCCTTTATTTTCAAAGAATTTAAAGAGCGTCCTAAAAAGCTAGGTGAAAGGCTGCGCAAGAGGATTTGCGTTCCATTCAGATCTTTTTCAGGGATTAAATAACTTTACGTGATAGGAAGGATAGCAAATTGAACGTTTTTAAGCAAGACAATCTCGGTTTTTCATGTATCAACATGCTTAAAGTGTCTTCTGCACCCTATTTCCTCTCTTTTTTTTTCCGCGTGGCACCCTGATCTTACGACTTTTTTGGACTGTTTGCTTAAATTGCACTTTCGATAAATCTGCATCTGGCTGAACTCCCACCACGTTGATAATTTCCTCGATATCCACACCTTTTTTGAAATGGTACCGCCCAGGCTTTAAAACCGCTCCTTCGACCGTTACAACAACTTCTCTTACGGCGCTTGAAGGAACATCAAGCTCCATGTGCACCCTATTTGCGCTCACAAAACTTGCATGCACCAGCATAAGCCCTATCGTAGTGATAAGGAGGCTAACAACAACGAGTTCATGCCTATAGAGTCGAGCTTCTTGGCAATTTACCTTACTAGAAAGTGAGAATGGAGGTGGGGAGCGCAGCGCTTTTTTGCACCACAGCATGGCGTGCTGCCAACAGGAACTCAAGCTAGCTCTAGCTTGCTGAAGGAAAAAAACGACAGGATCTTTATTCATTTGAGGGAGATTGCTTGAAAGAAAAGCATGCGAGATTCCCCGCAAGCTTTCCTCATCCACACTAGGTAGCTGCTTGGCTGAAAGCCGGTGCAGCGACTCTCGGAACAGCTTTAGTCATTACAAGCTGGTCAACTAAAAACTTTGTTAGACTAAATCCGCTACTGACCAACCCAAGTACAGCTAGCACTGCAGGCAAATAGATCCAGCCAACCATCGAAAGAGAAAGAGCGAGAGCTGTGATAATCACGGCGATTTTGGCTACTTCACAGGCTATTGCAATGGCTGACTTTATAAGGTTGATGCGATTGTTGTGGTTTTTTACATTCCATTTTTCCACCTTGTCGAAGGCGAATGTACTTATCATAGCTTGATGCTCTGAATTGCCCCCTTCTGCCCCACGTACTATTTGTGGGTACTCAGCCAACCTTTTTTGGGCCACCCTGATTTCCTTTTGTTGAGCTTTACTCAATTTTCTAAGCCTGTTTGGATAATCAATCGACTCTTGGTTGCCCGCTATGCACGCTTCATATTTAGCAACGCGCTCATCGATATAATCTCTCTGAGCCTC
This sequence comes from Chlamydiales bacterium STE3, assembly GCA_011125455.1. Classification (NCBI taxonomy): domain Bacteria; kingdom Pseudomonadati; phylum Chlamydiota; class Chlamydiia; order Chlamydiales; species Chlamydiales bacterium STE3. The sequence goes on from VKHO01000058.1 coordinate 102,768, forward strand.
AAGATCTTGTCCAGCCAGCTCTTGCCATCTGCTAGCTTTATGTTTTATATGCTTTGAGCGCTCTTTTTGATCGGAAATGGTAAGACTAGTATTTAAAATACTCCAGCTAGAAGCCGCGATAAGAAAGGGATGCTTTATTACATCAACTCCAGGAAACTGATGAGCTAGAACTTTTGCAGCGTTTCTGAGAACTGGAACATTTCCCATTCTATGTCCAATAGAAGCGAGTTTTGCCATTGGAATGAGCTTAAAATATGCCAACATTTTATAGCAATCGATAGCACTTGCAAACGTTAAATGGACACGACTTACAATTTTAGTCCAATGTTTATCTGCTAGTGTTTCACCGCTTTTATCAGGAACAACCCAATCTTTAATACGATTAAGGATTTCAAATCCGCCAATGGTTACACACACGACCTTAAATGCACCCACCATAGGGCCACAGGCTTTAACACTTGTAAAAGAAGCAGCAACACCAATGATGCTAGTGGATAGCTGTAATAACTTTTTTAACCCCTCTGTCTGATTGACTACTCTGCAGGCTCCATCAACCACCACTCTGCCCATTTTTTTTGAAAAATCACAGATCTTATCAATTGGAGGAAGATGCGTTCGCGTATCGACTGATCTTGACATATTAAAACCTTGTTTGTGAATTAATGAAGAATAAGCTTATAAAATATTGTGAGCCATTTTGTAAAGAAATGAATGCATAAAATAAATGCTTTAAACACTCAATAAGTCACAACATGAAAAGCATCAATGAGATAGGTTTAAACCCAATGTGCGGCACTCTTTCGCCTGTAGGCATTTTCACATTTAATCACTAAATAATGAATGCAACTAAATGGACTAATCTTCGATTGTCATTTACAGATTTATTTAAACTAAGGTGAAGGAGCAATCAAGATTGGCGGAAGGCGGGAAAAATAGCTAGCGAAAAATACTTCTAAGAAACCTCTATCAAGCCTTTTTAGTTTCTTAGAAAATAAACAAGATGAGTCGACTAGCAATGAACAAAAATGCAGGCTCCTTTTAGGATGAAAACAGACGATAACTTTCAGTCAACTTTATTGATCCAAAGGCATCTAAAACGTGTACTTGTCTATTGTAAAGCTACAAAAAGGAAGCAGTGGGAATTCCTCTAAAAAGATCCGCAGCAAGCATGCGTTTTTTCCCCTCTAGCTGCACCTCTAAAAGTTTTAAAGAGCCTTTTAGGCACCCCACAAAGACATCCTGACCTTGCACTTTCAAAACACCAGGAGATAAATAGAGCTCCTCTACAGGGAGGGATGAATAGATTTTTAAACGCTTAGGCTCATTTTTTATTTTCACCCAGCACCAAGCTCCAGGCTCTGGATTAACGCCCCTAATCAAGTTGTGGACAGTTTTTGCCTCACCACCCCACCTCACCTCACAATCCTCAAGCTCGATTTTAGGAGCATAAGTTGCAAGAGAGTGATCCTGTGGATAACGTTTGACTACACCTTTCTCTATATCTTTAATCACTTTGAGAAGCAGACGACTCCCCTCGCTACAAATTGCTTTCTCTAACTCAGCATATGTTGTCGTTAAATCGATAGGAATAGACTGAGATTCTATTATATCCCCCGCATCCATCTTTCTAGCAAGATGCATGATGGTTACCCCACTCTCTTTTTCACCCTCAATAATTGAACGCTGGATGGGAGCCGCGCCCCTATATTTGGGCAGTAAACTAGCGTGGAGGTTAATGCAACCTTTTGTAGGCATTTCCAGCAAGTCTTTTTTTAAAATCTCGCCATAAGCGACGACCACAAACAAGTCCGGATTAAACTTTCTTAACGTTGGAGCAAACTCAGGAGAAGAGACTACCTCAGGCTGAAAAACAGGGATACCTAAACCAGAAGATTCCACAAGGGCTTTTACAGGAACAGGAACAGGGTTTTGTCCACGCCCCACAGGTTTATCAGGCTTAGTGACAACTGCCGCTATTTCTATTCCATTTTTTAACAAGAAATTTAGAACCTCAGCAGAAAAGCGAGGAGTACCAAAATAAATGATATTCATACTTGAAATTTAGAAGATAACACTTCTTTAAAGCTCTCTTCTTCCTCTAAATGCTCAAATTCTTCATCGGAGTTCGTAACACCCTGCAAACCGAGCAATCCTCTTTTAGATGTGCGGCAAAACTGAATCCAATGCTTAACCTCAGGCAAGCCTTCTAATTCTTTCTCAGTTTTCAACAATGCTTCCTCAAAGGACAAATTTGATCGATAGAGGATTTTAAATGCCTTACTCAATGCTAGGCGCGTTTTTAAGGGAAAGCCATGTCGCTTTAAGCCAATCAAGTTTAATCCCCCAAATTTATAAGGAATACCCGCACCGATTGTATAAGGAGGAATATCATGCGTAACCCTACTCATTCCTCCAACAAAAGCATGACACCCAATACGAGAGAACTGGTGAATCGGAGTCATCCCTCCAATAATTGCATTATCTTCAACAATAACATGGCCGGCTAAGGTTGCATTATTGCTCATGATCACGCGATTTCCTACTACACAATTGTGCGCAATATGACAATAGGCCATAATCAAACAATTATCGCCCACCTTTACTATGGAGTTTTCCTGGCAAGAAGAATTTATCGTTACGAATTCTCTAATTTCACAATTCTTACCAATCTGCACATAAGTCTTCTCACCCTTAAATTTTAGATCTTGTGTTTTTGTACCGATACTTGCAGAAGGATAGATGACAGTTCCCTCCCCAATTGTGGTAAATCCATCAATGTAGGCATGGGACTTAATCACACAATTATCTTCTAGTACAACATTTTTTTTGACAATTGCATAGGCTTCCACGGTGACGTTCTGCCCAATCTGAGCGCCAGGCTCTATTATTGCTTTTGGATGGATAAATGATTCGTTCATAAATAGCTTTTAGTATGGAATATTGGTTATTATTACTTATCTTAAATTTGTTGTTTGTCTACAAGAGCAAATCCAATTTCAGCCTCTACAGCAACTTTATCATTGACATTGGCCACAGCTTTTACACGTCCACCTTTTGAACTGAAATGAATCCCTTCGCAGCGAAGCAGCAAGATATCACCTGGGTGAACAGGATTGCGGAACTTCGCATTATTCACATTGAGCAAGACCGCAATTTTTGTTGTGTGCCCTTTTAGATTCGCTAAGACTCCCCCGACTTGGGCTAAGGCTTCAAGTATCAACACACCCGGCATAATAGGGGCTTCCGGAAAGTGGCCTTGAAAAAAGGCTTCGTTCATGGTTGCATTTTTTTGGCCGACTATAATGCCTGCCTCGAGATCATAAGAAAGAATTTTATCGACAAGTAGAAAAGGGTAGCGGTGAGGAAGAATCTTTAAAATCTCCTTAATGCCCATTGACCTTGAAGCCTCATTTATTTCACTTTCCATCTCTACACTCCGATGTAATATAATGATATAAGGTGTTTGCAAAAGCGTAATTCGAAGCGTGACCTGATCTTATCGAAATGACATGAGCTAAAAACTCAAAACCAATTAAAGAAAAATCTCCAATCATATCTAAGATCTTGTGGCGCACCATTTCATCCGCAAAGAATAGCCCTCCCTTACTTAGGACTGCCTCATCCTTAATAACCACAGCGTTATCAAGGCTTCCTCCCTTAATAAGTCCTCTATCCATTAGCATGGAGACTTCTTGATAAAGAGAAAATGTCCGGCAAGGAGCAATTTCATTTTTAAAATTAGCTGCTGTTAAAATATGCGTATGAAATTGAGCCTTTAACCTTTCAACATTTGGATAACTTAAAGTATAACTGATTTTAAACTCATCTGCAGGCAATGCTACCAGGTGGATATCGTCTTTTGAAAAATAGAGAGGCTGTTCAATTTTCACGATAGGCAAAATAGCTTGTTGCTCAAGCAACCCTGCCTCCTCGATCATCTCCACAAACACGTCTGCACTGCCATTCCCGACAGGAGGCTCAACATTGTTAATTTCAATGAGAAGGTTATCAATTTTATATGCTTTAAGTGCCGCTAGAACATGCTCGACAGTATGAACCATCACATTGGCCATCCCCAGAGTGGTGCTACGCGAAGTGTCTTTAACATATTCTAATGTTGCGGGAATAATGGGAGCAGAAGGCAGATCTACTCTTTTAAAAGCAATACCACTTCCCTCTTTAGCAGGACAAAAGCGCATCTTGACCACTTTTCCGGTATGAATGCCAATTCCAGAAAAAGAAACTTCCTTAGCCAGAGTATTCTGTTTCCTTTGAGCCACTTTCAGTCTTGTACACGAGGAAAAATTCATAAAACAACTTTCTAAAGGTTTAGATCTTAATTAATTGCTTCGATAATCTCAACAAAAAATCATGAATAAGGCCTCTTAAGGAAAAAGAATAAAAGCGAAAACAGCGAAAAACCGATGATCAAGCTATCGCCAAATCGGGAATAGAGAGTCGGATAATGATAAGTCGAAACCTCTACCGCTAGCGCATCTCTAATCCACTCGGAACACGCTGTACCATCTCCTAAAATCGCAACAACACGTCCCAAGCTATCAAGGGCTCCTGTGATCCCAGTATTGCAGGAACGCAAAAGAGGGATTCCACACTCCACGGTTCTCAAACGAGCATGGTCAAAATGCTGTTTTGGTAATTTTGAACCTGGGTACCATACATCGCTCGTAAGATTAATGAGCATTTCCGCGCCTTTTTGCCGATTTTCTCGCATCAAATCCCCATAAGTCTCTTCATAGCAAATAGATAAACCAAAAGGTAGTTTTCCACCGGGAAATACTTTAGCTACTTTTCCACAGGTAAATGATCCACAAATTCCATAACATTTAGCGAGCTCTCTGCAAAATGCAAATGGAATATATTCTCCCATTGGCACAAGAATTCTTTTTTCGTAGCGCAACCCTTGATTGCCATTGGGCCAAAAATAAAATGCCGAGCTATAGCTTTCCTTGTCGCTATTTGAAACCCATTGATCATCTTGCAAACCCACGACTAGATCAGCCTGAAAAATATTAGCTATGGCTTGAGACCAAAAAGCATTTGTAACCAACCATTGCCTCTTATCATGGTAAGCAAGGGGTTCAGCAAGGGCAGGGAGAAATTGGAGAGAGGAGTCTCCAAAAACTTCAGCGAAAATTTCCTTCACTTCTTCATAAGGATAAATAGGGAGGTATGTTCCGTAAGGAACAACATATTCCGGCAAAACGATCATGTCGTATACCGGCCCTCTTTTTGGCTCCACAGTCTCTAAAATTTTAATCCACTCTCCTTGAGTATAGGCAATGGCATCATTTACAGTAGCGAATTGCAAATTTTCCTCAATAGGAAAGGCTGTTTGAACTAACAAAGCACGAAACGTGGAGGGAGGATTCCGAGACAAAGTTACGGAATTTCTTTCATGGTAGGTGTAATGAGTCCAGCCATAGAGATAGGGGGCTAACAATGCAATCCCCCAAAAAATCGCGGGTCTAAAGGAGAATCTGTAGAGCCAAGCTCTCAAGGCTAGAAGGTTCACAAAAATTACCCAAAAAGATAAACCATAGATCCCAAATAGGGAGGCACTTTGCAAAGAATAGAGATTATCTGTTAACGCTAAACCAACAGGATTAAAAGAAAATCCCGATAGAACAAATAACCTCGACCATTCCATTAGAACCCAACAGCCAGCAATCGCCATTAGCTGAAAAACAGATTTGACACGTTTAGGAGTAACTAACAAACTAACCAAGGCAAATTGAATCCCCATGGCTATGCTTAAAAATAGGTAAAGAGAATAAATGTACCAAAAGGGGTGAGAAATCAGCCAAGAAAGTTGCACAAGCTGTACAAGGGCAAACCAGGCAGTTGCTATTATAAAACGGCCAAAGTGAGAGGGCAGATCAATAATTGCTCTCCAAAAAAGCGCAAAACCAACACATGAAGCAAGGAGACCAAAAGAGGATATCCATGCTGGCTGTCCTAAAGACACCAATAGAACTGAAAGAAAGAATAGTAAAAGTTTTTTTTGAAAAGGAAGAATTTCTAGAGCAAATGATGGGGCTTCAGGCATTTTTCAAGTATTCATCGGAATAAAGTGGCAGTTGCATTTAAGAAGAAAAAAGAAATCCGCTTAAAAAAGCGGATTTCTCAAAAGACTCAAAAACTTATTTCTAAATAAGTTTTTTTATTGGGGCGCAGGTTGATAGCCGTATAAAGGCCGTCCCGCACGAGCCGCAGTTGCTGCATCGTCAGCGCTTTCTTCTGCATCGTCAGCTGCTGCTTTTGATTTTCCAGCTGCTATTTTTGCATCTCTAGCTGCTTCTTTTGCATCGCCAGCTGCTTCTTTTGCTTTTTCCTTGTTATCACCAGAATTGATCACGGCACCAATCCCAGTAGCAGCTACGCTAGTTAATACAAGAGCTACCGCTCCAGAAGCCACAAAAGCTACTGTGTGCGCAGCAACGAAATTAAGGCTTGCAGCTGCAATGCCTGCACCTGTTGCTCCTGCAGTTGCTAGTCCAGTACCTACAGTTGTTCCAATTCCTGGGAAGAACATAGCCGCTACACCAACGACTATAGCTGCTAATGAAGCTAAGCCAAGGAGGATGACTGCACCGATCGCCAAATATTTAGCCGCTGTTTTTACATTTGACCAAACACGTCCTTTAAATGTTACTTTAGCTGAATCATCTTGAGTTTGTGTTTTCGTAGCTAGAGCTGTCGGCCCTTCTACTTTTCCATTTGTTACTACCATTGATAACCTCCTCAAAAGGCTAGATTGTTTTTAGTCTAATTTACTGCTCATTACTTAACTTCCATCGACATTTTTAAATGCATCTACCTAAAGACAGATACTATTAAAACGTTGCTAATACCCTCTGTCAAACGAAAGGATACTTATAATAAAGCAAATCGATTACCACTAACACTAACTAAATTACCTTCAAAAATCAACAAAATTTCATTTCTGACCTATAAAAAAACAATCAAAGCTTTCATTTTGAACTGTATTTTCGATAGGCAAAAGGCACTTTATAATAATTTTCGGAAGTGTCTCAAGTTATTTTTTTTTGTCTTTATTACACTTCTAGCAATATTCCAAAGAAAGTTTTTCGAGACAAGGGAAAAAATAAAGTTTTTATCTTGCACTATTGCCAAATTAAGAAACCACGAGCGAGGGAGGCCCTTGGGTAAGTTTTCCTATTGAGAATATTCCTAAAGCTAGAAAATTCAACCTGAATTCTTTTTGGGTGGCCAGAATAAGTTGAGTGATGGGCTAATAGGAGCAAAGAAACAAGGGGCTAGGAAACCTCCTCTAATACATTATCCCCTTAAATTTCTTCGTTGAGCTCACCTAAACTTAAATTACTTCGTAGAAAAATTTTGCTGTTTGTAACCTCTTCCATCAAATTAGTCTGTCGATACAATTTCTTTTCTGTTATACTTTTTTTCCGAATAAGATGTGTCATCTAAATTATCGAAACCGCTAGCAATTTGGAAAAGCAGACTTATCTTTTTTGCAGCCAAAGACTTAATACGCCTTATACATGTGTCTGACCTTAGAAGTCATTGGCATCTAAAGCATATCCCTATAGCCTCAGTGACAAAATCTTATTCACAAAGAACCAAAAATGAGAATGCTTAGAGTTTTTTGAAATACGGGAGCGCCCTACAATAAGGCTCCCCATTATATACTATAACCTTTTGAATGTGATCTCCCCTATGAAAATACCCTTTAGAGAATACCACATTGTGGAGCTGCTAAAAGCATTTGAACGCAAATCGCTCCCCCTTGATTTATTCTTAAGCGACTATTTCCGCGAGCATAAATCTATAGGGTCTAAGGATCGACAATTTATTGCCGACACTGTCTACGGCCTAGTCAGGTGGAAAAACCTTCTTGGATACCTCACACAGTCATCTGAATGGGTAAAATGGCTGGAATGTTATCTTAATGAGCGATTTTGCCAAGCAATTGAGGACACCTCGATTCCTCTGCACATTCGACATGGCTTTCCGCAAGAATTGTTTGACTTGCTTGTTAATAGTCACGGGGAATCAGCAACCTGTCAGATATGCATTGACAGCAACCAGGCCGCACCAACGCATATCCGTATCAATCCTTTAAAAATCTCTCGTGATGCCCTCTTAGAAAAATGGCAACATCTCTACGAAGTGGCTCCAACCGCATACTCTCCCTATGGAATAACCTTTCTGAAAAAAATTAATTTTTACGCGCTTGATGAGTTTAAAGCAGGATTGTTCGAAGTGCAGGATGAAAACAGCCAGCGGCTCGGAGAGCTAATTGACGTCAAACCCGGGGATTTAGTTTTAGATTTTTGCAGTGGCTCTGGAGGAAAAACTTTAGCATTTGCTCACAAACTAGAAGGAAAAGGGCAAATTTATTTACATGACATTCGTCCCTTCATCTTACAAATGGCAAAAAAAAGGCTCAAGCGGGCAGGTATTCAAAATGCGCAGACAATTCTCGCTGAAGATCCTAAGCTACAAAAAATCAAGAAAAAGATGAACAGGGTCTTAGTCGATGCTCCATGCAGTGGGACAGGAACTCTGCGTAGAAACCCCGATATGAAGTGGCGTTTTTCAGAAACTATACTTAAAAATCTAATCGGTGAACAACGCAATATTTTTGAAAAAGCTTTAAGCTATCTTGCCCCTGATGGCAAAATCATTTATGCTACATGCAGCATTTTAGACGAAGAAAATGAAAAACAAGTAGAACATTTTATAAAAACCTACCAGTTGGAATTAGTCCAACCTTATTTTAAAACCCTCCCAAAACCTAACGAGGGAGATGGTTTTTTTGGTGCAGTTTTAAAAAAAACAAAATTAAATAAATAATCATGAAGAAATTTCACCCTCTTTTAATTCTCTCTTTATTATTAATAAGCTTCTCCGTCTCAGCTGATTTATTTTTTGGCAGGGAAGAAGAACCTGAGATTGTCGTCAATAACCGCATCTTGTTGCGCATTCATGATAAAGCCATTTCCGTCATAGACGTTATGAAAAGAATGGATGTACACTTCCTCAAAGAATACCCAGAACTCACCTCTGTTGCTGCAGCCCGTTATCAATTTTATCAAAGCAGCTGGAAACCTGTTCTTGAAGAGCTCATCAACAAAGAGCTCGTGCTTGCAGATGCCGAAGAAAATAAAGTTAGCGTCTCTAGTGGAGATATCCGGCAAGAAATGGAGCAGTACTTTGGCCCAAATATTATCGAGAATTTAGATAAAATTGGCCTCTCTTTCGACGAAGCTTACAAAATGCTTGAAGGAGAACTTATTGTGAGACGGATGATAGCGATCAGGGTTCATAATAAAGTTCAGGGCAATCTAACACCTCAGGCTATTAAAAAAGCCTATGATGAATTTGCCAAAAATAACATTCGCAAAGAAACTTTTCGCTACCGAGTTATTTCCATTAAACATCCTGACCCTACTGTTGGCAAAGCAACAGCCCAATCAGCCTATGAACTCTTAACAAGTATAAACACCCCAAAGCTTGAGGAGCTCATCGAAAAAATGCGCGTTGCAAATCAAGATGATAAAGTCACCATTACCCTATCTAATGAATACACCCACACTGAAAGCGATCTCGCCGATGCCATCAAATCTCAACTTCTTACTTTGCATCCCAAAACATGCAGCCAACCGTTCGCTCATAAGAGTCGAACAGACCATTCTATAATGTATAGAATTGTCTATTTAGAAGATAAAACACCAGGTGGGCCCATTCCTTTTAATGAAGTGGAAATGAAAATTCGAGACCAACTCCTCGAACAAGGTATGGCCGAAGGTTCAGATGCCTATCTGAAAAAACTAAAAAAGCACTTTGATGTTCCAGAGACGATTGTGAACGATTGTACCGCCTCAGGCTTTCAGCCTTTTTCTCTTAAAAAGAGCTAACTACAACTGGCAAAGAAAGCATTTTTTGCCAGTTAGACCTTATAAACAGTGGATGCGATGCCTATTTACCAACCTAAAGAGCTTCACGCATTTCTTAATGCCATTGATGCCTTCCCTAAAAAACGACTATCTCAAAATTTTCTGGTCGATGGTAACATTGTGCGTAAAATTCTTGTCGAGGCTCAAGTTTCAAAGGATGACACTGTGTTAGAAATTGGCCCCGGTCCGGGCGCATTGACTGAAGCGCTAATTGAAACTGGGGCAAGGGTTATTGCTGTTGAGAAAGATTCGCTATTTGCAAGGCACCTTGCAAGATTTCAACCCTCATCAGATGAGCAACTTCATGTGATTTGTAACGACATTCTGCAGGTAGATCTGCCTTCCCTTGACCGAAAAATCAAAATTATCGGCAACCTTCCCTACCACATCACAACTCCGATTCTTTCTAAATTTCTCTCAAAAGATGGATCAAGGATAGAATCTTTAACTTTCATGGTTCAAGACGAAGTCGCAAAAAGGGTCGTGGCGCGGCCTAAAACTGAAGATTATAGCTCCCTTACAGTTTTTCTTAATTTTTATGCTGAAGTAAAGTATGCCTTTAAGGTCAGTAAAAGCTGTTTTTACCCTATTCCTGGAGTAGACTCTGCCATCATCTCTTTAAAGCCGAAGCCAATACCAAGCCATATTGCGGTGGACGCTTTTTTTGAAATGACGCGAAGAGCCTTTCAAATGCGCAGAAAAACCCTTAAGAAATCTTTAAGAGAACTCTATTCTGAAGAGGTACTTTTGACAGCGTTAGAGGCTACGGGTCTCACACTATTTACCCGGCCGGAAGAACTCAGTGTGGAACAGTTTTTGCTATTTTTCCATCACTTGCAGAAAAACTATTGTCTTTGACTTCTTAAATGGCAGTTAAATTCAAGAAAGCTCGATAAAAGGCCTGGTAAAACTTAGTAAGAAAAGTTTCCCCAGCCTCGTTGTCTAATTGCAATTTAGGTGAAGCAAAGCGGACTTTAAGGTCTTCTTGAAACTCCAACAAATTTTTTTATGATGAGGAACGTCATTAAGATGGCGCATCCTATCCCCAGTAACTGCAAAAAAGCAAACCCTTGTTTTTCTGAAAAATATTTTTTTATTGAAAACATGAAGCCCGCTGTAACCGTCTCCTCCGCATACAATGGAAGCACCTTATAAGGATTTTTATCACCGTTAGAGAGAACAAGCTCACCCACTTTTTCCCCTTTTACGACTGGTAGCGAGCGTTTTTCCCATTTAAGATAAGCTTTTATCTTAGGCTCTTCAGCGGGGTAATAGGTTAGGGAAGCACTTTCCTTAGTATAGGTTTTTATTGGCTTGTCCGCTCCATCAAGCTGCAAAGAGTATTTCTGCTTGCCCGCTTTAACAAGCATTCTCTCCATCTTTGGCTGATTAAAAGCTGTATCGAAGAGTCTAATCGCATCTTTAAAGATGTCATCCCTTTCTTTAACGTTAAGCAATACAGCAATTAAAGTGCGCTCTCCATCTTGCGCTGCAGCGACAAAGGTGTTATTTGCTTGTGATGTCTTTCCTGTCTTAACTCCAATTGCCTTGGAATAGTAGAAATCACCACTTCTCAGCAGACGATTAGTCTGCATCATCACTGTTGGCCCTTGCTTATTCGTTTTAGGCCTAGTGTACCTTACCGTGTGAACAATTTCCCTAATGATAGGATTTTTCAAGGCCTCTACTGTAACAAGAGCCATATCATAGGCGGTTGTTTGGTGTTGGGGGTGATGTAAGCCATGAGGATTACAAAATTTGGTGTCTTTACAACCCAGTTGTTGGATATACTGATTTAACCCTTCAACAAATTTTGGGATAGAACCTGCAGCAAACTGGGCAATTACGTTTGAAGCATCATTAGCCGTGGCAATGAGCATGCCGTGTAAAAGATCTTTAAAAGAGAGCTCCTCACCTCTTTTGATACCAATGTGAGAGCTACCAATTTCTATCCAGTAGGCTGGGTGCGTAAAGTTTGCCTTCCTTTTAGCCTCCTCAGTAATCGAAGCAATGCTTTCTTGCTCGGCACTAATCAGATTATTGAGATGGTCGGGCTTGAGATGCAAAGCGTAGGCTGCAGTAGCAATTTTTGTAATACTTGCAGGATAGTGTTTAGTAAAAGCATTTTTTTCAAAAAGGATAGCTTGAGTGTCTGCGTTAATTAGAATCGCAGCTTGAGCTTTTACTGGAACCACTAGCGATTCAGAAAATAAGGAGGCTTTGCAAAGAATGACTAGGAAGAAAAAAAATAAACCTTGCTTTCCAACCGCACTTGCCTTTCTCTTCATCCGATCTTCTCGCTCCTTTTTTGCGTACTTTAACTAAAAAATTTTGAACTTTCAAATAATTTAATAGAAAAATTAACCTATTCAGAATTAACTACTTAAAAGTTGGCCCGAAACTTGCATCTTTTATTAACCGTAATAAATCGATGAGTAAAGCGGGTCAATATGTATAATGCTTCAGATTTAGAACAGCATTTCAATAAATTCACTAAAAACCTCACTCAATGGCTGCCTGAAGGGATATTGGAGATAGACATTATAACTCTTCATCAACTCGGTCTTTTAAGCTACTATAAAGGGCATGATTCTACCTTAACTCGTTATTTTCATGTAGTTGAATCCCCAGATAAAATCACTTTGATCAATGGACAATTTATCGTCTGGATTATTCCTAAAAATCACGGCACCACATCACGAACTTGCGTCCTCATCGCCCTAAATGATCGAGGGATCCCAAAAATGGAGCTTGCTTTTGAGGCAAAGGACGTTTATAACACATCCTCACTTGTCTTAAGACTGCTAGAAAAAATTTTATTTGAAATTCAAGAAAACGAAGAGTCTTTAAAAGCCTACAGGGAAATTTCTTAATGAAATTTCTTTAATGTAAGGATGTTGAGGTTTCTCTCTCTAGCATAATGGACTTCATCCATAAGATTGAGGACAAAAAAAATTCCATAGCCACCAACCGTTCTTTCATCCAAAGGAGCTTTACAATCACAATTTTTGCTCACTTTAAGGGGATTATAGGGAATCCCTTCATCCTGGATTTTTATCTCTATACCTAAATTTTGGTTAAAAGAACATGAGATGAGAATATTCCCCTTTCCTGCAGGATATCCATAATTAATGATATTGACTAAAACTTCCTCTGTGGCCAACTCAATTTTATTTAAATAGCAGGAATTAAAACCTGCTATCTGTGCTTGAGCGCGAATAAATTCCAACATTTCATAGAGACTGTCGAGCTCAGCGGGAAATGATTTCATCATAAATTGCCACTAGAGAAAAATCCATTCAACCTATCTCTCAGTAAGTTAATAATATAGAAGTGCCTTTTTTAAATATTAATTGCTTTGATAGCGAATTATTTTCTTTTTACCAAGCATTATTAAGAAAATCAGCAATTTTTTCTGCAAGAGCTCTATGCAAGGGTTTTCGAACAGCATCTTCGGCAGAATCTATATCGCTTAATTGCCCTAGAGAAAAAAGATTTACACCATTATGGCTAGAATAGTAATCATGATCAAAATCCACACTCGCCTTAATATTGACAGGACCCATTAATTTGCAGCCATTGAAATCAAAAAGTTCTAAGCAAGCGATAAGGGTGGCTCTTGTTTCAATAGGAATAATGGATTTTTTAATTTTACCGCTGCGCTTCCTGTCGTAACGGAATCCTATATGTTTCTCATAGCCATCGATTATCGCAATTTTTAAGATAATTTCTCCGTTTCCATTAGTGTAGGCCACGTCTAGACAGCTACTTACAGCATTAATCACAGCCTCTGTGAGGCTTCCATCAAGATCGCCTTCAATATAGGGGATAGAGAGGGTTTTACCTCTTAGAATGGAATTGCCTAAACCTAGCCTATATCCGCATCCGGGTAACAGAGACACAAGACAAAGGAAAACAATTATTTTTCCTATAAAGCGCCATTTTAAAAAAGTCATAGTGTATCCCACTTCAGGAGATGCACGGTTTGCAAAACTTTCGGTTTGAGGATGACTCTAGTTTTTCTATTCTTGCACGACAAAACTCTGCGATTTTTGTTTCAGGGAATTGGCTGATCGCACTGCGGTAATAGATGATAGACGCCTTTGGTTTACTTGTACGTTCATAGTACTGGCCAGTCTCATAAAGACCTTTTGCATAAACCTCTTTAATCGCCTGCAAATCCCTTTCAGCTTGCTGCACTCTTTCATCTCGCGGAAAATCTTTGCTAAATCTTTTAAGATTGATTTGAGCTAGAGCGATAAGGTCTGGATTCTGAAACTCGCGCTGACATTGTTCTAGGTAAACACGGTTGATACCAAGGTAAGCTTCAGGAGTAAGTTCATGTTTTGGGAAACGTCTTATAAGCGTTTGATAAGCTTCCACAGACTCTCTCCATTCCTGATCTTGAAGAAGCATGGTAGCTTTTGCAAAAAGGCTTAAGGCTGCATACTCATGACTAGGTAGAGAATAAATCACCTCATCATAAATCTCTAATGCCAGATCATTTCCGCTTGCCCATTTAGGGAGTTGTTTAGCGCCAAAAACGCGTCTTTTCGCTCCATGTCTAAATTTTTCGGCAATGGCATATTTAAACCCTAAAGTTTCTTCAAAGTACTTAGGTTGATTAGTATTTTTCAAATAGTTAGAAAAAGCTTCATTTGCAAAATCATACTCACCAAGATGGTAATAAGACATACCTAAGTAATAAAAGCTTTCAGCGAATCTAGTAAATCCTGGAAAATGACAAACGACTTCCTGAAATTGTCGCGCTGCAGCTGCATAATCTGAGCGCTCTAAACAATCCATCCCCTGATTAAAATGGGATTCAACAGAAAGGGCTGAGGCCTCTTTTTCCTTTTTCAAAGTCTTGTGGGAAAAATCTGAAGCCCCCTCAAGAAGACCTGCATTTAATGCAATCAACAACACAAACGTGATTATTTTTTTCATAGTTTCCTCAAAAAGACTTTTATTTTAAAAATAATATCAGTAGAAGTCAATTCGTAATCATAATTTTTAAATAAAAGAGTCTTATTCTATTAAAAAAGCTTCCAATTTCTCTACTTCTGCCTTTAAATTGGGAGAGATCGTTACCCCCCAACGGCTTTCAATATTTAAGGAAGCTAAAACCCTATCTTTTAAATAGAAATTCAAAACAACCGGGCTTTGTCCCCGATGATTATCAAAAATTTCTTTTAATCTTACAATTTGACTCAAGCGAGCTTTCTCTAAATTTGTTCTTAAAGCAAATGTGACAGCAACAGGAGCAGCCTTTTCCACTTTTTTGACCTCTTGTTTTTGAGCAACCTGCTTAGCATAGTTAGCCCGCTTACTCATTTGCTTAACTTTGTCGTAGATACGATCGCAATCCTCAATCATCGCATCACTTGCTTTCGTCAAATCATCGAACCATTTGCAAGAAAGACGAGGTGTTTCTTCCTTTTTGTTAAGCTGCAAAACAGCATAGAGCAGCTGATTTTCTTTAAGGAGAAAGCTTTTTTCCTCATACAAATCAGGCCATATCGGAAGCTCAAAGCTATCGTAACCATCGCCAATCGTCAAAATAGCAAATTTTTTCTGTGATTTATTGCTGAAGCGTACCTGCACAGTCTCTACAATAAAAGCAGAGCGGAAAACAGCGTCGTGGTCAAGCTCAGCACCCTTACCTAGTGCTATACAGGAAAGCCTTTGTAAGATATCTCGATAACTGTCCATAGGATGGCCAGTAAGAAAAAAACCTAGGAGCTCTTTTTCCTTTAATAAAATCTCATAAAGCGAGGTCGATCTAAGGACCTCTGGGGGTCTTATAAAACGCTCTTCATTAATATCACCCATTAAAGAAAAAAGGTTCATGTATCCTAAAGAGGCGTCTTTTTGGTCCGCTGAAATAGCATCAAAAATAGGCTCCAACGACAGCTTCAAAGCATCGCGCGACCATTTCGTAAAATCAAAACATCCCGCCTCTATTAAAGCTTCGATCGCTTTTTTCCCAACTTTTCGCGTGTCGATCCTTTTCACAAAGTGGTAAAGACTATTGAATCTTCCTCCCACTTTGCGCTCGGACAGGATCGCTTCAACAACGCCTTCCCCAATGCCTTTAATGCCAGACATAGCAAAACGGATTCCTTGCGAAGTCGCGAGGAATTGCTTTTCAGACTCATTCACATCAGGCAGCAAAATAGCAATCTCCATAGCCTGACATTCACGAATGAATTTGGAAACTTTACTGATATCATGGCTATCGCATGTCATCAAAGCAGCCATCCACTCACCTGGATAATTGGCCTTCAGAAAAGCTGTGGCATAGGATAAATAGCCATAGGCAGCAGCATGAGATTTATTGAACCCATAGGCAGCAAATTTTTCCATTTTGTCGAAAATCAACCGCGCAGTCTCTTCATCGATCGTATTTTCTTGGGCGCCTTTTATAAATTTTTGACGCTGCTGCGCCATCTGCTCAAAGTCTTTTTTCCCCATAGCACGGCGCAATACATCCCCTTCACCAAGAGTGTAATTCGCAAGCTTACTCGCAATTTGCATCACCTGTTCTTGGTAAACCATGATTCCATAGGTTTCGCTTAAGATTTCTTTCATCCAAGGATGATCATTTTCGATTGCTTCTCGGCCGTGCTTGCGGTTGATAAATGAAGGAATCATATCCATGGGGCCCGGCCGGTAAAGTGCGCCGACAGCGATAATTTCTTCAAATTTATCAAGATGTAGCTGCCGTGCAAGGTCTTGCATACCAGCAGATTCTAATTGGAACACACCTAAAGTTTTACCTTGGTTGAGTAGATCAAAAGTGGGTTTATCATTGAGGGGTAGGTTCACCCAATCTATCGATACACCATGTGAGCGAAGGACCCCATCAACTGCTGTTTGAATAGCCGTAAGTGTTTTTAGCCCTAAAAAATCCACCTTTAACATGCCAACCTGCTCTACCGGCTTCATCGAATACTGAGTTACAGGCATTTCAGAATCTTTTGCGGAACAAATAGGGATGAAATTTGTTAACGGCTCTCCACTAATAATGATCCCTGCAGCGTGGATTCCTGTATTACGGATAGAGCCTTCCAGAGTCTTTCCAATCTCCATAATACGTCTTGCATCTTCATCTTGATCGACCATGTTTTTTAAGTCATGGTCTTTTTCCAGTGCTTTTTCAAGAGTAATATTAAGATCATCCGGAACGAGCTTAGCGATTTCATTCACTTTACTTAAAGGCACACTTAAAACCCGACCAACATCCTTGATGGTCATTTTAGCCTTCATCGTACCAAAGGTGATGATCTGAGCAATGTTATCTTTTCCGTATTTGTGCAAGACATAGTTAATAACGTCCTCGCGACGATCCATACAGATATCCACGTCTATATCTGGATAGGAAATACGCTCTGGATTGATAAAACGCTCAAAAAAGAGATGAAAGCGCAACGGCTCGATATCTGTGACTTCTATTAAATAGAGAACTATTGAACCGGCTCCTGACCCGCGCCCAGGCCCCATTGGAATGCCATTACGTTTCGCCCAATTGATAAAGTCCCATACGATCAAAAGATAATCACTCATGCCCTTAGGAACAATCACATCCATTTCATAATCTAGACGTTCTCGAACGATTTCCATAGGATCTTTGTCAGGATAAATTTCCCTCACTTTTGCTAATCTATCAGGGGTGTAACGTTTAGCGATGCCTGCACGGCAAAGCTCCCAGAGAAACTCTTCGGCAGCACGGGACTGCTCCTCTTTTGTAAAGCTTTTCCCTTCAAGCGACGGGGGGACATATGTAGGATAGTGCTTAGTCTTAAAGTCAAGTTCCACGTGGCACTTTTCCGCAACCTCTAACGTATTTTCAATAGCTTCAGGGCAATCTTTAAAGATCTCGAGCATTTGCTCTGGCGATTTAAAGTATAACTCATGAGATGAATAGGTTCGTCTTTTAGGATTTGCAACGCGAAATTTAGGATTGCCGAAAGAGTCCTTTTCCCATATCTCACAGGGTTCTCCAGATTGTACGTTTAACAAGATCTCATGTGCCTTCCAATCCTGCCTCTGCATGTAATGGCTATCATTTGTTGCAACGATTTTAATCTTTAAATCTGAAGCGACTTCCATGAGTAGTCGGTTCACTTTATTTTGCTTTTCAATGTAGTCGAGATAGTTCTGATATAGCCAAGACTCAAGATGCATGCCGTCTGCTTGTAGGTCAGCCTCGGTCATGCCATGACGTTGAAGCTCAAGATAGTAATCTTCTCCAAAAATATCTCGATACCAGCGAATCTCTTCAATCAAGCTCTCCTTCGTCCCATTAAGAGCTTCATGCGCAACCTTGCTGCTCAAACAGCCAGAAAGGCAGATCAACCCATCACTGTATTGTTTAATTAAGGAGGGATCAATTCTTGGGTGATAGTAAAAACCTTCGATGAATCCAAGGGATGTGAGTTTTGCTAAATTATGATAGCCCTGCTTGTTTTTAGCTAAAAGACCCAAATGAAATGCCGTTTTCTGCCCGTATTCCTTCTTTTTTTCAAAACGAGACGCCGGTGCAACATAAAATTCACAGCCTATAATTGGCTTTACTTTTACTTCTTTACACGCTTTGTAGAAATCGACCGCCCCAAAAAGATTCCCGTGATCGGTAAGAGCAACAGAAGACATTCCCATTTTTTGGCTTGTCTCAGCAATATCAGGGATGGAAGCCAATGCATCTAAAATCGAATATTGAGAATGAACGTGGAGTGGGACCCACATAACGCCCTACCAAAATAAATGAAAATTAGCATACCCTAAAGGCACTTTTTTTGCCTTAATGAATTCTAGATGATAAAGCGTTAGATTAGAGGCTCTCTCCAATCAACGCTTTAGCTATAGTCGACGAAATGATTCAACAGACCGAGCTTGCAACTAACGGTTAGGTAGCCATGCGCGTTTTTGCTTTTTTTGCCTTTTTATTTTCTGTAATTCCCCACATCGGCAGAAGTAAGAGGACTGATATAAAGCAGCAAATAGACATAAAGTAGAAAAAACCATCCCAGCCCCAATCATCTGCTACCTTACCTAAAGGATAACCAGCCACTGCGGCGCCCAGGTAAGCAAAAGTTCCCACAAAACCTGTTGATGTGGATGCAGCATTTTTATGGGATAACTCTGCAGCAGCTATTCCGATCATCATTTGGGGACCAAAAACAGCGAAACCGATTAGAAACACAGCTGCGGAGTCTACCCATGGATATCCCTGTGGGACATGCCAAAAAGCAATGAGTGCCACAACCGAGGCCAAGGCAAAAATAACATTAATCGGGCCTCTTCTAGCGTTAAAAAGGCGATCGGAGCCCCAACCAGCAGCAAGGCTTCCAAAAAAACCACCTACTTCAAACATGGAGGCGCAACCACTAGCACCGATAACACTATATCCTTTCTCGTCTCTCAAAAATAAAGCTGTCCAATCGTTAACGCCCGTCCTAACAATATAGACGAAAAAATATGCAAAACCCAGCATCCAAAGGTATTTATTCTTGAAAATATAATCGACTAAAATTTGTTTTGTTGAAAGCTGCGCCTCCTCGCTTCTTTCCATCCCTTGTGTCCCGTAATCATTACGGTATTTTTCAATAGGCGGTAGTCCAAGAGACTGAGGTGTATCTCTCAATCTATTAATAAGAAACACGCCACCCATGATGCAAATAAGGCCAGGAACATACATAGCATAGCGCCAGCCAAAATAGTACAAACATGCCCCTGTAATCCAAGGAATGATAAATGCTCCAACATTGTGAGAGACATTAAAGGTCGACCACCAAGAGCCCCGCTCTGAATGAGAATACCATTGTGTTAGGAAACGGGCACACGCTGGCCAGCCAAAACCTTGAAACCAACCATTCAAGCCCCAAAAAATGGAAAACAAAATTAAAGATGAGGAAAAACCAAAAAATATATTTAATAATCCTGTTAAGAAAAGACCAATAGCCATAAAATAACGCGGGTTCGACTGGTCAGAGACAATCCCGCTAGCAAATTTACTCACACCGTAAGTAATCGAAAAAATACTAGCCAAGAGACCGAGTTCACTCTTTTCAAAACCAAGGTCGGCCATAAGACCAGGCATAGCAAATGTAAAACTTTTTCGGGTAAAATAGTAAAGAGCGTATCCTACAAACATGGAGTAAAGGATTCGCAATCTCCAATAATGATAAAGATTACCCACCTCCTCCTTATCCTGAATTTCTTCTAAGTAAGGTGCAGGTTTCAATAGGCTAAAGATTTTGCTCACTTTATCTCCCTTTAGTGGATGAACCCCTCAAATTATGGCTTTAAAGCAGCAAAGTCCTTGAGACTTTAGACTTAATAATACATTGTTACTTTGCTACTAACGCCAATTAATTCCGCCTAGAAGCTCACTTTTATGAGCTAGAAAGACGATTTGCACTCAAGGGAACATTCACAAGGTGAACATTCTCTTATGTTTCCCCTGTTTAGGGCAAAATTTAGCGAGCACAGTTAGAGGAGTATCAAAATAACGTATCGTGCATCATTTCCTCTGAATGGCGTATTGTATTTTTCATATTAATTAGGAGTCAAGCAATATCTGAACCTTTTGTTGACGGATAGCCATCTTATGTGATAAAACTAATCAGTGGCATTTTGTCTCTAGAGTTTTTAAATTGCGCACAATGTTTAAGGGCTCCAAGGACGCTTAAAGAACCCAGACATTTGAGCTATAGAGATGGTCTGAATCGAAATTCAAGTAAGCCGAACTGCAGGTCCTGTCCTTATCTCAACTCTTTAATATGATATGCCTTTGAGGTGTGTGGCTTTTTTTAAATCTGAATTCCAACATGGGTCATCGATAGTGTAAAATGATCAGACTAATTTTACATCATAACAACAGTGTCAGGGCCTATCTTTTTACAAAAAGCTCCATTATCATTGGAGAAGGAGAGCCGAATGTCGTAGATATTTCTTTAAACGGCCTCGGCTTCCATCAAAACCATCTTAGAATTTACTTAAAAGAAAGCTATTTTTACATTTCTAATCAAGCTAACGACCCTTTTATTACTTTAAATGGCGCTCCTTTTAGGAAGAAAAAATTAAAAGCCAAAGACACCATTCAAATCAAAAAAACAACAATTCTTGTTGAAGAACTCGTTGTTAGCAACGCTTTTATCGAAGAGCTTATCGGTGAAAAAAGTGCGCCCCTTTGCGATCAAAATTTTGAATCGATCCAAGAAGAAATCTGCGACTTCCCTGATGCCGAAATTCTCTCCAAAGAAGAAGACCTTGAAGGCTGGTTTCCTTCAGACTTGACTGATCTGCAAAATGAGAATTTAAAAAATTTAGAAGAAAAAAAAGGTGTGAGAAATTCCCATGCTAGCGATTTAAACGAAGAGCAAGAAGAGGTCCCTAAATCTGAAGCCAAAAGCTCTTTTTTCTCTTTGAGGAAGCTAAAGTGGTTTGCCATTTCTGCTGTTTTGATGGCTGTTATCGCTAGTGCGGTTGGCATTGAAACCTATCTCCGTGCCGCTAGTAAAAGCGGCATTGAAGAAGCGAAGGCCGCTGAAAGCTTATCCGATCTTTCTATGGCTTTAGCCTACGCTAAAATTTTTCATATTACACCTCCGAAACAGAATTTTTCAGACCCTGAATTTCTCAAAAGCACTTTAAATACCTTACTACCATCAAACTCATCTTCAAGCGGAACAATTGACACACAAGGACAGTTCAGCAATTGCTCTTACCTCTTCCGATTTTATTCTGAACAAGACTTGTCAAGGTTTTTAATCATTGCTCAACCGGCTCCTTCGTTATCTCAGTGGCTTTTCCCCAAAGATGCCATTTTAATCGATTCTTCATTGATGGATTTGCGCAAAATCTCCGATTTAAAAATCATCAATGGCCTTTTAGCTTCTGCAAAGCCCTTCGAAGGCCACAACGCAAGAGAATTATTGGAAACAATCAAGCGATTGAAAGTTTTCCCTCTCAATCAACTCGCAAAAATTTCCAAAAAAAGAGAGTTTGCTCCACCACGTATCATTAAGTATCTCAGGCCTGGCGCAGAAAATTTGATCTACAATGCTCCTCGCTATTTCCTTTTTGGTGCCCCTTTAATAAAAAAACTGACCCAGCAAGATTTAAGCCCTCTTTCCCAGCAATCTTCTCTGGCTTTAACCAGTGAACTTGAGCGCTATGCGACTTTCGAAAACCTTGTTTTTTACACTATAGAAGGGCTGCAAGTTGCTAACAAAATTCATAAAACCTTAGTCTCCATCGCCCCCACAAATCATTTCCTCACTGGCTGCTTACTCCTCTCCCCTACTGAAGAAATCTTGACAAGCCGTCTAGTGATT
Organism: Chlamydiales bacterium STE3; assembly: GCA_011125455.1. NCBI lineage: Bacteria > Pseudomonadati > Chlamydiota > Chlamydiia > Chlamydiales > Chlamydiales bacterium STE3. The sequence continues at coordinate 125,071 of VKHO01000058.1, forward strand.
GAGGTGGAGCACAATCTGCTAAATCCTCCTGCAAAAGGTAATTTAGAGGTGAAGGAAATTGCTCAACTTGATCGTGCTCTTGTTCCGCAACCTTTTTCTTATCTTATTAGCAAAAAGCTTGAAAGCTTTCGAACTGCCAGCCTTGAAACTTTAATGCCTCTGATTAGGCAGATGGCTGAAATCTTGGAAGAGGGTCTTCAAAAAGGTGATCCTGAGATTAAGACGGAACTATATTTTTTATTAGATCGCTATCAAACAACTAAGCAAGAACAAAAGCAAAAACTTCAGTTTCTTATTCAACAGATGGAAGTCGAACACCCACAAATAAATAATTTAGAACTGTACCAGCTGCTGAAAAACAACCAGCTAGAGAACTGGTTCGACTTTCGCGTTAAGAGCCAACAACAACTCAATCTTTTAATCCCCTCACCCCTTTTTCAAACAACTCCTAGTCCTTCTCCCCCCTTAAGCCAAAGCTCTTGTTATAAACTTGACAGTGGGCATTAACTTACCCTATGATCTCGAGTGGTTTTCTTTTTTATTTTATAAAGCAATACACTATTTTCAAAATTGCTGTTTCTTTGACGTATCTAGGTTAGTACACTCATTTTTACTAAAAAATGAGACCGCAAAGACAATCAACAGTCAAAATATAGGTAACAATGGACATTACAATTCCGCCTGGCGTATTTGATATTCTCCCTAACAACTCAAAAGAGCAATGGAAAAGCTCCTATTTGTGGAATCACCTTGAACATCATTTACGAGATCTTGCTAATGCCTATGGGTTTCAAGAAATCCGCACACCTATTTTCGAAAAAACAGAGCTATTTAGCCGAGGAGTCGGCGAAACCTCTGACATCGTGACGAAAGAAATGTATACATTTACAGATAAAGGCAATCGCTCCCTCACTCTTAGACCAGAAGGAACAGCCTCTGTTATGCGTGCATTTATGGATAATCAACTTAGCCAACACGGCCCCATCCACAAATTTTTCTACATCTGCCCTATGTTCCGCTATGAAAGAGCCCAGGCAGGCCGCTTTCGACAGCATCACCAATTTGGCGTTGAGGTGATAGGAATCAGCGCGCCTCAACAGGATGCGGAGATTATCGACCTCGCTTTTTCAATTTTTAAACATTTAGGACTAAAAAATCTCGAAGTTTCTTTGAATTCTATTGGAGACCAAGAGTCTCGAGCTCTTTACCACCAAGCTTTAAAAAATTATTTAAAAACCCACTTTAATGAGCTCTCTAAAGAAAGTCAAATCCGCTTTGAAAAAAATCCTCTACGCATCTTGGATTCAAAAGATCTATCCGACAAAGCAATTGTTGCGAATGCACCCATTATTCTCGATTTTTTAAATAAAGAGAGTAAGGCACATTTTGAAGCCGTTCAAAAAGCATTAGGCCAATTAAGCATTCCGTTTAAAATCAACCCCCTCCTTGTAAGAGGCCTTGACTACTACAATAAGACGGTTTTTGAAGTGGTTTCAGGAGATTTAGGATCACAAAATAGTATCTGTGGGGGAGGCCGCTATGATGGCCTTCTAAAATCACTGGGGGGCCCAGATTTACCAACAATAGGATTTGGGCTTGGCTTAGAAAGACTTTTACAAGTGATGTTAGCTCAAAAGGTACAATTACCCTCTGCTCCTTGCTCTTCTTTATACTTTATCCCACTCGGTGAAAAAGCAAAAGAAGCTTGTTTTCACATTATGCACGAACTTCGCGATGCCGGTATTCCCACTCAGATGGAGCTTGGAGATCGCAAACTCAATAAAGCGATGAGCTACGCTCATCAAATTGGCGCCCGTTATGTAGCTGTTGTAGGAGATAATGAACTTGAAACTGGCGAGATTGAATTAAAGGAGATGGCGACAGGAAATAAAATCAAAGCCCCCCTATTTTATTTAAAACGTATTTTCACTGTTGAAGAGAGCACATCGCAATTTCTTAAATTGTGGCAGGAAATGACAAAACCTTTTGAAAAGGCAGAAGAGGCCGAGTTTTTCATGAAAAAGCTTTCTCAAAACATTGCCCAAACCTCTGAACTTAACACAAAACTTAAGGAAGCTTTAAACAACATGCAATCTATGCTAGGAGAAGTGTAAAAGACTATGTTTGATTTCTCAAGAACTCATACCTGCGGTGATCTTAAAAAAAGCGATATAGGGAAAAAAGTAACCCTCTCTGGCTGGGTCCATCGCAGACGCGACCATGGCGGCCTGATTTTTATAGATCTTAGAGATCGTTACGGGTTAACACAGCTAGTATTTGACCCCCAAAAAAATTCTAAAAATCACCACATTGCAGAAACTTTGCGCTCAGAATGGTCGATTTCCATCAAGGGTGAAGTTATTCCGCGGATTGAAGCAATGGTAAATCCCAAGTTACCTACTGGTGAAATCGAAATTGCGGTTGATGAACTTGAAGTGCTTTCTAAAGCTAAAACTCCCCCATTTTCTATTTGCGACGAAACAATTGAAGTCCATGAAGATTTACGCTTAAAATACCGCTACTTAGATATCAGAAGAGGGGATGTTGCCAAGAATTTAATTTTAAGACACAAAGCAATGATGGCATCGCGAGCCTATCTTGATAAGAGCCATTTTGTTGAAATCAATACCCCTATTCTCGGCAAGTCAACTCCTGAGGGTGCAAGAGACTACTTAGTCCCCGCGCGGCTTCATTCAGGAGCATTTTACGCTCTTCCTCAGTCACCTCAGCTATTTAAACAGCTTTTGATGGTAGCAGGCATGGATCGCTATTTTCAATTTGCAACCTGCTTTCGCGATGAAGACCTTCGCTCAGATCGACAACCAGAATTCACCCAAATCGACATAGAAATGAGTTATGCTAATCCTGCATTGCTATTTCCCATCGTCGAAGGCCTCATTTCAGCCATTTTTAAAGCCTGTCTTAATGTGGAAATTCCCTCATCCTTTAAAAGGATCACTTACCAAGAAAGTATGGCAAGATTCGGTACCGATAAACCTGATCTACGCTTTTCAATGGAGCTAAAAGAACTTAGCAGAATTGTCAAAGACTCTTCTTTCTCAGTATTTTTGGAGCAACTTGGATTAGGGGGAATTGTCAAAGGACTGTGCGTAAAAGGTGGCGCTGACATTTCCAGGAAAGGCATCGAAGATTACACGCAATTTGTCAATCGTTTAGGCATTAACGGTTTAGCTTGGATGCGTTACCAACAGCAAGCTCTATCCTCAAACATTGTTAAATTTTTCAGTGCCGAACAACAAAAGAAACTCATTGAAACGCTCAATGTAGAAGAAGGCGATCTTATTTTTATGATTGCTGATGCGCCTCAGAAATGCAACCAAGCGCTCGATCACCTCAGAAGGAAAATTGCAAAAGACCGCCATTTGATCGCCTCGAATGCCTATGAATTCTTATGGGTCACCGACTTCCCTCTCTTTGCTTGGAACTATGAGGAAAAACGTTTAGAAAGTATGCATCACCCTTTCACATCTCCTCATTTTGAAGATCTGGACCTCATTGAAAAAGAACCGCTTAAAATGCGTTCCTCCGGCTATGATCTCGTGCTCAATGGCTATGAAATCGGAGGTGGCTCTCAGAGGATCCACAATAGCGAACTACAAGAAAAAATTTTTAAAGCGCTTAAATTAACGGAAGAAGAGATCCACTCTAAATTTGGCTTTTTTGTCGACGCCCTCAAATATGGCACCCCACCCCATCTTGGCATAGCCTTAGGCTTTGACAGAGTGATGATGCTCATTGCAAAAACAGAGAACATCCGCGATGTTATTGCATTTCCTAAAACTCAGAAAGGCAGTGACTTAATGATGGAATGCCCTGCTAATGTAGCTAAAGAGCAACTTAAGGAGTTGAAAATTAAGGTTGAAGATGAGCAATTTTCTTGGACTTAAATCTTGCTAATCGACAAGATAAATAGAACCAAGTTAAAAAACTCTTTAGGAGGGTTATATTTTATGTTTACCTTTCATCGCTTGTGCTTTCAAGCTAGCCTAGCTATAGCAGTGAGCTGTGGATCTTTTTGCGCTGCTGAAGGGACTCAATCTCCTCAAGGGCAAGCAGAAACAACTCAAGCAGCTGAACCAGATATTAAGAAGCTCTCAGAAGCTTTTGGTCATTTTATTGGCCGTAATCTTAAATCATCAGGTTTAAATTTTGACATTGACAGTTTTATTCTTGGTATAAGAAATGGCGAAAGTGATAAGCCTTCACCCATGTCAGATAAAGAATACGAACGTCAAATGATGCTGTTGCAAGAAAAAGCATTCAAGCGTCTTGCTGATGAAAACTTAAAAGCAGCAGAGGATTTTCTAAAACAAAATGCTACTGCTCAGGATGTTAAGGAAATTACTCCGAGCAAACTGCAATATACCATCCTGGAAGAGGGTCATGGCCCAGCCGTCACAGAGCACTCTTCTCCAAAAATCCATTATGTAGGAAAGTATCTCGATGGAACTTCTTTTGGCAACTCTAGAGACACAGGTGGCCCCATCACTATTCCTCTAGACCAAACCATCCCAGGCTTTAGCCAAGGACTCATCGGTATGAAAGAAGGGGAAAAGCGAAAACTTTTTGTTCACCCTGACTTAGGCTATGGCAAAACTGGACACCTGCCACCCAACTCGCTACTCATCTTCGAAGTCGAAGTGTTAGAAGCAACTTCTTCTGATAAAGCAGGCGCGGATTTGGACGAAGATGATCTTTCCGAAATCTATGGTAATGAATCCAAAGATCAGGATGATGATGAAGATGACGAAGATGATGAAGACGCTTCATCTCAAGACTCAAAAGCATCAAAAAAATCATGACTTTTAAGGAGAAGGAACCCCTTCTCCTCCCCCACATTCTTAAGTATTTTCTCCCATCATGAAAATCATTCTTTATCAACCCCAAATTCCTCAAAACACTGGAAATATCATCAGAACATGCGCAGTAACGGGCACAGAACTCATTTTAGTAAGGCCCTTAGGCTTTAGCATCGCAGATCGATGGCTGAAAAGGGCTGGCTTAGATTATTTTGAAAATGTTCCTTTCCAAGTGATTGACAGCCTTGAACATTACCTCCAAACGACAAACTTAAATTTTTATTTTTTTTCCAGTAAAGCATCCAAAATTTATACAGAAACCTCTTTTACAAAAGATGACATTCTAATTTTTGGCTCGGAGACAAATGGCTTACCTCTTGAATTTCATAAGAAATGGGATAAACAGTTTTTAAAACTGCCTATGCAGCCCAACCAACGCTGTCTTAACTTAGCGACAACAGCCGGAATTGCTGTTTACGAAGCCTGGCGTCAGCTAGGATTTTCTACTTAAGAAATAAAAAATGATGGAAAGAATTATGCTAAAGAGAAGGGAAGAGGTTAAGGGGAAGTAAACTTGATAGTGATCCCCTTTTACCATAATATCGCCCGGCAATCTCCCTAAAAAAGGAATACTGATTTTGAAGTGAAGCATGATCCCAATGATAATTAGGAAGATCCCAGCGATAATCAGGAATTTAGACATTATAGCTTAGAATGGATACGTGCAAGTAGGGTTTCTTTGTCCTTAACACCTACAAAGCGCTCTACCTCTTGACCATCTTTGAAGATAATTAAAGTAGGAATTGAGGTCACATGAAAATTAGACGTCGTTTGCTGGGCGCTTTCAATATCTAATTTAGCAATTGCGGCTTTTCCATTTAATTCGCTTGCTAATTCTTCAATAATTGGAGCAATCATGCGACAAGGCCCGCACCAATCTGCATAAAAGTCGACTAAAGTTACACCGCTGGCAATTTCGGCCTGAAAGTTTTCGTCATTTAAATACTTTATACTTTGCCCCATCTTTTTTTCCTCATTGGTTGACTAGTATTTTTGATTATACAAGATAAGCGCTTTTTTAAAAGGAATTTTCCTCTGCGACAATTCTGAATCCCTGCTTGTCACAAGAGTGCATTTTCAGTTTTAAATATTTTTGAAATAGGCTATCTTATTAAAACTAAAAGACTAATAATACTGAGCTTGAACTCTCCAAAGGCTCACGTTTTTCTTTAACCTTTTTTTAAAAACGGTTGCAAACATGACACTCAATCATCCTTATTTCGTTCTGGCATACTATGCATTTAACCCCATCGATAATCCTCGTCAAGAAGTTCAAGAGCACAAAGAATTTTTAAATCAAATCGATGCAAAAAGCCGCATTTATATTTCTGAGGAAGGCATTAATGGGCAAATGAGCGCTGCAAAAGAAGATGCTTTAAAATATATTGATTGGCTACGCTCGAAAAAACCCTTCGAAAACATTGATGTCAAAATTCATGGCTGGCATGAGCAAGCCTTTCCGAAGTTAACGGTAAAGTATAAAAAACACCTTGTAGCAAGAGACCAAGATGTCGACTTATCCTTAAGAGGGACGCACATGCAAGCTAAGGACTTTAAGAATCTTTTAGACCAAGAAGATGAAGAGTACTTACTCCTTGATGTGCGTAATAGCTATGAGTGGAAAGTAGGGCATTTCAAAAATGCTGAACTACCGCCCTGTGAGAATTACCGTGAATTTGAGAATTATGCACTCGAATTAAAAAACCGTATCCCATCTGAAAAAACTAAAGTAGTCATGTACTGTACTGGAGGAATCCGCTGCGAACTTTATTCAAGTCTCCTCATCAAAAATGGCATTAAAAACGTTTTTCAGCTTGAAGGCGGCGTGATTAAATATGGCCTTGAGCAAGGCAGTAAGCACTGGCAAGGTAAACTTTTTGTTTTCGACGACCGATTGACTGTCCCAATCAGTGAAGAACCCGCTCCAACCGTTGGCACATGCCACCATTGTGGTAATGGGACAGATACTTACTATAATTGTGCAAATATGGACTGCAACGATCTTTTTCTATGTTGCACCAGCTGCTTACAAACCTATTCTGGTTGCTGTCAAGATTCCTGCAAAGACTCTTCTCGTTTAAGGCCTTACCATCACCAAAACCCTCACAAGCCTTTCCGCAAGGCCTACACGTACTTTCAAACAGAAAATTAGTACGCAAAAAAAAGCTTTTTGATTAGGATAAACTAAAGGAACACTCCCGGTAGCTTTTAAAAAATCAAAGTATGGGCAAATTTTTTGCTCTCTCTGCTGACAAAAACTTTAAAGTTCACTTGGGGTCCATGGCTAAGCGCTTTTCTTTTAGGATACGTAAGATTTCTTTCTTCGTGTCCTCTAAAACCACTGTTAGGCCGGGTTTGGTCCCCTCTTCGGACAGCTTGAAAGCCTGCATTGTATTGCAGATCCTGCCATCGAGGCGTATTCCAAGGCCCTTAATGCCCACCATATTTCCAAAATCACCAAACATCTCTAAAGTCATTTCGCAAGCGGTGATGAGAAAAACCACTTTTTTGTTAGGGTTAGCATGAACAATTTCAAAAATCTTTTCCCCTATATAATGGATTGTCGGAATAAAAAGGGGGATAGTATTTTTAGGGCAGGCATGCACGCATTTACCGATAAAGCACTGTTGGCAAACAGGGTTATTGGCATCATGGATACAGTCTGCAGTAAACCGACCGGAGGGACATTCAAATGGTTTATGGCAATAGGAAAAACCCATCACAAAAAGCGTGTTAGGCATTTTTAAATGCTCTTCAAAATGCTCTAAAGAATCAATCCCGTAAAGAAAAAAATCTCCTTTCCTTCTATAGGGCTTAGTCTGAAAACAAGATTTTAAGTAGCGATAGCCATATTTAAAAGGATGGGTCAAAATCCCTTTAAGGATAGCCCGTTTATGATCCTTTGCAATAATCCACTTCAAACCTTTCCATTTTAAATGCTTAGCTGTTTCTGGAGTAATACCGGGCATTTGAGGTAACGTTTTTAGAACTTTTAAAGGGTGCTTAGCTTCGGCAAGACGCGCTTTCTCCTCCCAAAGTTTCTCTGCTTCTTCCCAATCTTTCTTTTCATCCCAAAGCTTTAATTTTGTGTTCATTTCTGTTATGATTTTTTGTTTTAGATACTATCATATGCTTGAACAACCTATTTTTTCTATCAATGAAGTGGAGAGTCTTAAACAAAAGGCTCTTTTTATTGATTGTACGAAGGGGACTCCCTCTAGAGAAATCAAATCCATTAATCTTACCAAAATCCCTTTTGATAAAACTTTTGACATTTTAAAGAAAATCGCTGCAGAAGGGGCTCTTTATTTTAATCAAAAAAGGCTTGTTGTCGATTTATTTAGCAAGGCACAGTTCTACTATCAGTTGGAAAAAGAGCAAGACCAGTTGCGCCTAAATGGCGTTTTCACGATCCGCGATAGAAAATATCCATTAAATTCCTTGGATTTTCTGGTCCTAGGGAGACCTTCTTGGTTTATCAAAGATCAGTTTCTTTTTGTCGTCGACTCTGATATTAGTTCTAGAGTTTATTCGAAACTTCCTAAATGGGCAAACTCAGCTGAGCTTCTTGAAATTCTTGCAGAAGCGAAGGAAGAAGGCATTACCGTTCAAGGGCTTGAGCTATTTTCTACCGCTCAAATGGACCCTTTACCGACTCTAATCCTTAAAGACAAAACAGGTGCCTTTGCAGATCTCTGGATGCATTATGGATCTCATTCCTTTAATTACAATGATTTAAAACAGAACCCATTAAGAAATATTCCCTGTGAAAAAGGCTGGGAAACCGATCTGCTGGAAACAGACTTTTTAAAAAAACAAGTAGGACAAACAGCCTATTTTTGCCCGCTTGACAAAGTAACAAAAAGCCTTGGCTTTCTCTTAGAAATTGGGTGGACAATTATTGACCACCAGGGGAAAAAAGTAGTCCAAGAAAAAGGGCGAGCGCTTGAAGCCGACTTAAAAAATGGTAAAATCCTTCTATCGGGAAAAGTAGACTATGAAGGTTTTTCAGCCGACCTAAGTCAGGTGGCCGGCGATTTTCTGAAAAGAAACCGTTTTTTAAATCTTGATGAGCATCATGTCGGACTGATCGACAACACTCCTTTTTATGAAAACTTTGTTGAAGAAGGTGAAATTGTCTCTGAAGGCATTAAGCTTAATAGATTTTGCTTAAAAGAATTGTTCTCATCCGAAATCCCTATTCAGTTTTCCCCCCCGCTAGAAACTTTAAGATATAATCTTCAAAATCCACTTCCTGCCTATCACCAAGGGCTTTTTACAGGGCAGCTTCGGGCTTACCAACAAAAAGGGGTTGAATGGCTTCTAGGCTTGCATAGACTCGCTCTTGGGGGAATTTTAGCTGATGACATGGGATTAGGAAAAACTATTCAAGTCCTCGCCTTCGTTGCTTTGCTAGATTCCAGTTCCTGCCATCTTATCGTTGCTCCGACATCACTTCTGTTCAATTGGAAAAAAGAAATCACAAAATTTCTTCCTGAAATGACATGCATTGTCCATCATGGAAGCGAGCGTACAAAAAACATTCAAGAGCTGCCCCAAACAGGCATTATCCTCACCTCCTATACAACAGCAAGAATGGACCGAGATCTTTTAAAGTTACTCCCTATTAATTGTCTTATTCTTGATGAAGCTCAAGTGATTAAAAACCAAGAAACCCAGATTGCCAAGGCCTTAGGTTACCTTTCTGCACATTGTCGCATAAGCCTTACAGGGACACCTATTGAAAATAGGTTAGAAGAATTATTTTCGCATTTTCACTTTCTCATCCCAGGCTTTCTAAATGAACAAGACCTCTTTTTGAAAGGAATGTCCAACCAGCGCTATCTTAGAAGGGTGCAAAAAAAAATCCAGCCTTTCTTGCTAAGAAGAAAAAAAGAAGAAGTTGCGAGCGAACTACCTACCAAAATTGAGCAGGTTGTCTATGTTGAAATGACTCCTCTACAAAAAACAAGTTACAACACTTACCTAAGCTCTTTTAAAAAAAACACCCTTCAAAAGGTGTCTCTCGACGGAATAGGTAAACATCGCATTGAAATCTTTGAAGCATTGCTAAGGCTTAGACAAATCTGCTGCCATCCCCTCCTTGTAAGTCCTGAAGATCAAACAGACTGCGGGAAGTTGGATACTCTAATAAGTGACGTAGAAACTGTCGTAAGTGAAGGAAGAAAGGCTCTAATCTTCAGTCAGTTTACCTCCATGCTGACCTTGATAGGTCAAGAGCTGTTCAAAAGAAATTTACCCTTTGTCAGGTTAGATGGTTCGACAAAGGATAGAGAAAAAGTGGTCAATGAATTTCAAAATTCAGCGGGTATTCCCCTTTTTCTTATCAGCTTAAAGGCGGGAGGCGTTGGCTTAAACCTGACGGCAGCTGACCATGTGTTCATTTATGATCCTTGGTGGAATGAAGCGATTGAAAATCAAGCGATTAGCCGTGCTCATCGCATCGGACAAAGCCGTACAGTGGTAGCTAAGAGGTATGTAGCTTTAGAAAGTATTGAAGAGAAAATCATGAAACTTAAGGAAGGGAAAAATCAATTAATTAATACCCTTTTTGAGGAAGATTTTACATTTCATCAATCTTTGTCTAATGAAGATCTTCTTGCTCTTTTTGAGTAAGATCCTCTAAGCCTTGAGCCTATTATTTTATTATCAGGCTTAGAGTTTATTATTATCTAAAGTGTTGTGTCTAAAATTTAGTTTTCTTCCTCGAGGTAACCTTTTTCAATGATTTCATGGGCAGTAGCTTTTACTGTAGCCAACCCTTCCGTAAATCCTAATGTGCGCATAAGGTTATCAATGTAAGTCACTTCTGTAGTAAGCTGATCATTAATTGACTCTAACATTGCAATTTTTTTTAGAAGCTGCGCCTTAGTCATATTGCCCCCCTTTGTAGGCTCTCTAAAGGCCCTTTTAATGGAGATGCTTACTCAGATGCGAATTGTGTGCCAGGATGGACTTTTTCTAGTAGAAACCCAACTTTTTGCTAGGATTTGAGGCGTAAGTCAGACTTAAAAGAGATTTTTTCAAAAGAAAGAAGGCGACGCTTGATTTCTAACCCGCAGGAAAACCCGCCTAGTTTTGAATCAGCTCCTAACACTCGATGGCAAGGAACAAATAAAGGGTGGGAATTTTTACCACAGGATGAACCCACGGCTCTAAAAGCTTTCGAGTGACCCAACCTAATGGCCAACGCACCATACGTTGTCGATGAGCCAAAGGGGACCTCGATCATTAAGTTCCATACCTTCTGAGTAAAAAGAGTCGCTTTAGGAAAATCGAGGGGTGGGGTAAAAGAAGGATCTACTCCTTGGGCATAGAGCGTTAACCAATGATGAATTTCCTCATTGTAACGAGCATTCCCTACAACTGTCCATTTCATTCCAGGAGTTTCATCCAAAGCCAGCTGAACATTTTGAATGCCCACTGAACTGACAAAAATACTTACTTTAATTGCTGGACCAAGATTTTGATGGTGCGTATAGTGCATAGAAAAAACATAACATAATTTTTTCATGTCAGCAAGATCTTATAGAGATTACACCTGGAAGGCGGGACGGCCTATAGGGCGTGAAATTCTTAGTGAGCCTATGGGCACATCCTATAAGATTACAGCTGACCCCTATTATAAAAGAATCAGCATAGAAAAATATGAAGGGGAAAAATTTGCTTCTCTGGTTTATGACTCACTCCTCCTTGACTTTCGCTCTCTTCAGCAAGACAATCAACTTGCCTGGGAAAAGAAATTGATTGCGGAGGACAACTATTCATCGCAAAGTCTTATCAAAGATCACAATGATAGAGTTGTTTATATAGAAAAATACACTTTCAAGCAAAATAGATGTGTAGAATGCCATACCTACTATCCGAATGATCTTCTCCTCTCTGTACAAAAAATGTACCATACAGAACTGGGGGAAGCTTTTAACGGAGTCATTCTTTTTGATGCCAACCACCACCCTGTGATGCGTAAAGAATATGAAATAGATGCAATCACAAAGGAATTCGGCCTTCTCCTAAAAGAAGAGTGGTCCATTGCCTAAGTGAGCACCCCCACATCCCTTTTCCCTTTATTCACACCATAGGGATCGTAAAAATAAGCGCCCAAAGTACGGATCTACATTCGCAGCCGTTTTGAGCCCTTCTAAAGGCTTAACCTTTAAAGATCCCTTAAGTTCCCATTTTGCTACCACATCCTTAACTTGAGCAACTTGTTCAGTCTGAAAGACGAGAAGCCCTAACGAGCACTTCTTTTCCTTTAATACCGCATCCTTCTTCGCTCGCTAGATTTTTTTCTATAAGTTATGAAAAAAGCTGCAGCCGGCAAAACAATTGTCGCAAAGGAACATATTTTTAATGCGGTTATGATAAAACTTCTTTTCGTATGATCAATTGAGAGCGTTATCTGCTTTTCTTCAATTTTTGTAACTCTATATTTTTCCCCGCAAACACTAAGGTAATTTTCAGCTAATTGCCACAAACTAGCGCCCTTAATTTGGATTTTCCTTTTTATACCTCCCACCGCTAATCTTTAATTTTTTTAAAAATTCCCCTATCATAATTTTATTATTTAAACAATCTTTAAATACATTGTTTATAGTTATGGAATTAAATAACAAATTTAGTAAATTTTTAATTTAAATAAGAATAAATTCTCTTTATGAAAACAAAATTTTTTGATTCCTCTCTTCCTAATAAATATTCTGAATCAGCACTACAAGCGCAGGTTGCTAGGGAAAAAAGTTATTGCGGGAAAAGGTATCATTTACTAGGCATATTTGAAAAAAAAATCACAAGAGTAAAGAGGGTTTTATTAGGGATTCGAATTCTTTCCAAAACAGCGTTTTCTTGCGGAGCTTTTCTTATTTCAAGCGCGGTAAGAGATGATTGGAAATCTCTTTGGAATGGCAAAAGAGTGGTTGCTGTCTATGTATCGAGTTTTTTATTTCATGAAATTAGGGCAAACAAGGGTAGCGCTGAAGACCAAAACTTTTTGGGGATTAAATATCTATATGGAGAGGGAGTCGAACAGTCTGATAAAAAAGCTTTTACAAACTTTGAACGAGCTGCCAAAAATAACAACCACTTTGCACACTTCAATCTCGCTGAAATGTACGAGGAAGGAAGAGGGGCTAGACAATCGAATAAAAAGGCAGCTAAGCACTTTAAGTTAGCCGCAACTCATGGACACCACTTAGCCCAACAAAAGCTTGGCATGTTATTGGCAAGGAACGATGGCTTAGAAAAAGATGACAAAGTGGCTTTTAAGTACATTAAAATTGCTGCTGACCTGGGTGATGTTGTAGCTCAAAATAAACTTGCCTCTATGTGTTATGAAAGAATAGGCACTGATCAATCCTATAAAGAAGCTTTGCACTATTATAGCTTGGCTGCAGAACAAAAAGATGTGAATGCCCAGTACAAATTGAGCCTTCTCTATTTACGAGGTGAAGGCGCCAAGCAGTCAAATATAAGGGCAGCTAAGTATTTTAAGTTAGCCGCAACTCATGGACACCACTTAGCCCAACAAAAGCTTGGCATGCTATTGGCAAGGAACGATGGCTTAGAAAAAGATGACAAAGTGGCTTTTAAATACATTAAAATTGCTGCTGACAAGGGAGATGTTGTAGCTCAAAATAGACTTGCCTACATGTATTATCAAGGAGAGGGCACCAGAAAGGCTAACAAAAAAGCTGCTTATTACTACCGCCTAGCTGCTGAACAAAAAGATGTGAATGCCCAGTACAATTTGAGCCTTCTCTATTTGCGAGGTGAAGGCGTTAAGAAATCTTACAAGATTGCTACTAAGTATCTTAAACCCTTAGCTGAAGGAGATGATGATGTCAAATATCTATTGGGAGTCATTTATGCTCGAAAGAAAAAACTAGCGAAAAGCGACCAAAAGGCCCCTGAGTACCTTCAAGTTGCTGCTGATCAAGGAGCCGTTCCTGCCCAAAAGGCCCTAGGTATTATCGTGAGAAATGCCTGACTTGGATCTTAAACAAGTTATTGCCACTAATCAAAGGACTTGGCGCTTGAGCTCGGCCCGATGGGCCAAAGATCAAGCGCGATTGAGGCGTAAGAAAGCACCAATTTAGTAAGAGCGTGCTGAAGTCATTCTCTCAAAGGCAAGTTTAGTTACGGGTTTGCCCTTAAAAAACCAATCTGTTTTAACATGCTCGTTAATATAGGAGGTGGATGGTCCATGTTTGATGCCATTGACCCATGTGATTTCTTCGACAACAGCCATGTCCTCACTAAAACGCTTTTCTAAACCATTTTTTTGACCATCTCTATAGATCACTTCAGCAATTTTCACACCATTTTCAAAGAGAATTGTCAGCCCAGACTGCTGGCCAGCAGACCATTCTTCAATGGCTAGCGGTTCACCACTTGGTAGGAACTTCTTTACTTGACCATCAATTACACCGCGATGATAAGGGATTGCTTCTTTAGGTGTTCCGTTCGGGTAGTAGGTGGTTGAGAGAACAAGGTTGCCATGCTGATAACTATCTACTGATAGCAATTCACCATACTGATCCCTGCGCACCTTAGAGCCATGGCCATCATTAACTTGTGCCTCAACTTGGCCTGCTGCAGTATGGTACTCGCCATTAACTAAATAGTGACGGTCATATTGCTCAGTAGCATAAAGGCTGCCATTATTGTACCATGTATTAATAGTGCGGCGATTCGGATTGCCCTCGTAGGTGATTTTTTGCTTAGGCGTACCAGAACGATAAAACAGTGTCTCTCCTACTAATTCATCTCGCACATAACTTTCCGCTTTTTCAATGGTGCTACTATGCGGAAATGTATAAGTTGTTTCGCCATTAAGGACACCAGCAACATAATTTTTGGTGACGACAACACCGTTTTTTAAGGTTGTTACAACCTGACCTTCTTTGCCCCTTTGGCTCCAATCTTGAGGAGGAACTTCCACGCCATATTTATGCATGTAGGCTTCATCGACAACCTCAACAGAATTGTAGTCATTGGGAGAATGGTGATGGCATCCAGCAAGGCCAAGAGCCGCGCCCATCAGAAATAAATAACGCATATTTGCCTCTTAAGTTTAATTTCTCTTCATTTAAAATGCTTCTAGCATATGCTGCGCGGTCTCAATGATGCGCGCATGTTCTTTGTCCACTTCTTCTTGAGAAATGGTTTTTTCAGGATGACGGTATACAAAATGCAAGGTGATATTTTTCAATTCTTTGCCAATTTTTTCACTTCGGAAAATATCCTTTAGTGAAACTTCTTCTAACAGATTTGAAGGGATCCTTTGAATAGACCCCAGCAGTTGTTGAAGAGGAACTTGTTCTCTTAAAGTAACGGTCCAGTCTCTTTCCGAAGAGGGATAAATGGGTACCGGTTTCATTTTTAATTCCGTGCGACTGGACTTAAAAAGATCATGCAAATTGATTTCTGCAAACAGTATACGTTCTGAAACGTCTAATTTTCTTAAAATAGAAGGATGGATTTCTCCGAGCGATCCTACTTCATGTGAATCAACAAGAATGGCAGCTTGGCGGCCACTATGGAAAGTTGATAAAGCAGAGGTTTTGAACGAGAAGCGTTTGATATTTAACCCATTGAGAAAATTTTCCACCATTCCCTTTAAATCATAAAAATCTACCTGACGAGAGGCTGGATCATGATAAGGAGGTGTTGCACAGCCAGTCAAAATGAGTCCCGCAACCGTTTGCTCTCTGTACTTGTCACCCTTTTTGGTGTGGATCCTGCCCACTTCAAAACCAGCAATGTGGGGAACCCCATGATCTTTGTTGAACTTCACAACTTGAATCAAGCCTTGAAGCAAAGAGGCCCTCAAGATAGATTGCTCAACTGAAGTAGGGTTCAACACTCTGATATAGGTATCCTCTGACATATTTGCGTCTGCTGCAATGTCAAGAGAAGACGGCCCAATTAGATCACATGTCAAAAACTCCTGTAGCCCTTCAGCTATTAATCTCGTACGCACCTCTCTTTCAAAGAGGTAAATGGGAGAATGGGGAATTTCTGAGGTATGAAATAAAGAGGTATGGCGCGGAATATTATCATAACCAAAAAGCCTTGCAACTTCTTCAATCAAATCGACTTCTCTCATCACGTCTACGCGGTAAGTGGGGACTTTAACAGCAAAGGTATCTTTGCCATCCCACGAAACATCGAAACTCAAACGCTGAAAAATAGACCCAACTTCACTCATACTGAGGTGGGTTCCGAGAAGACTATTGACCCGGCTCAAACGGCAAAGAATATGAGTTGGCAAAAAGTCCTTCACTTTAACGTCATAAAAATTGCTGGAGATTTTGCCCCCGCATAAAACGGCGATGAGCATAGCAGCTCGGTCCAAGGCGAAAAGAGGACCATTTGGATCCGATCCTCTTTCAAATCTTCTTGAAGCATCGGTTTGCAAACCTAAAGCTTTGGAAGTTTTGCGAACGGAAGTCGAACGAAAATGAGCAGACTCCAAAACAATTTTGGTTGTGCTTTCCGAAACTTCAGAATCAGCGCCCCCCATTATTCCAGCGATAGCGATCGGTCTTTTAGCATCCGCAACTACTAGCATGCCTTGTGATAAAGTTTTTTCACGGCCATCTAATGTCGTGATCATTTCCCCCTCTCGAGCCTCGCGCACAATAATTGTTTGATCGCTAATTTTATCATAATCAAACGCGTGCAAGGGCTGTCCAAGCTCTAGAAAAACATAATTGGTGATGTCAACAATATTGTTCACACTCCTTAAACCACATGCTGTAATCTTATTTTTCAGCCAATCAGGAGAAGGGCCTACTTTTACATCTTCAATGATGCGGCAAGTATACCTTGGACAGTTTTTCTCATCCTGCACTTCAACCTTTAACTGTTCTTGCACAGGCTTAAAACCCTGTTCGATAAGAGAAAACTCAGGCAGCTTCACCGAGCAGTTGGCGACAGCAGCAAGCTCCCGAGCAATGCCTATCAATGAAGAGACGTAGCTTAGATTGGGTGTTAAAGAGACTTCGAAAATAGTGTCTGCATAAATCTCGGCAACATCAGCACCCTCGCTCAAGTAGTCGGCAAACTCGATAATCCCTTCATCATCTTGTGAGATACCCAGCTCTTTACCACTGCAGAGCATTCCGCTTGATTCAACCCCGCGAATTTTAGCTTTTTTGACTTTAAATTCTTTACCCGTTTCGTCTTTTAATACAGCGCCGAGCATGGCGAAAGCTGTTTTCATCCCTGCACGACAGTTGGGTGCCCCACAAACAAGGTCATAAACTGTTGTGCCATCTGACACTTTAGCTAAGCACAGCTTGTCTGCATTGGGATGAGGTGCAACCTCGAGAACTTTTCCCACCACGACATTACTAAAGCCTAAGGCGGTTTTTTCAAACGAATCGACTTCTATTCCTAGACTAGTCAGCAATTTTGCTATTTGCTGTGGGTGCAGCTCAACATCAATGTATTCTTTTAACCAAGAAAGAGGAAATTTCATGACTTTTTCTCCAAGACCAAGAGAGTCATGTTAGCGATGAGGTGAATAGAACTCAATCTCATTTTTAGCTCTTAATAACAATAAAATCCCTTCTTCCCATTTTTTTGAGGTTGTATTACAATGCGTTTTTTTTAAAACCCAATTTACGCCCAACAAGTTCACTTGTAAGGTATAAATTGAGCTTTAAATTTTTAAGGAGAAAAAATGACTGTAGAGCAAACGCTTTCTATTATTAAGCCTGATGCAACAGGTAAAAACCACCTAGGAAAAATCATCGACCGCTTCGAAAGCCAAGGCTTACGCGTCGTTGGAGCGAAAATGGTTCATTTGAACCAAGAAAAGGCGGAAGGCTTTTATGCTGTTCACCGCGAACGCCCTTTCTTCAAAGATTTAGTCGGATTCATGACCACAGGTCCCGTCCTCGTAATGGTGCTTGAAGGTGAAAATGCTGTATTAAAAAATCGTGAAATTATGGGAGCAACGGACCCTAAAAAAGCAGCTCCAGGCACTATTAGAGCTGACTTTGCAAGCAGCATCGAAGAAAATGCCGTTCATGGATCTGACAGCCAAGAAAACGCTAAGATCGAAATTGACTACTTTTTCTCTAAAGACGAAGTTTGCCCACGAACACGCTAAATGCTGCTCTTCATCGACAACTTTGATTCTTTTACTTACAATTTGGTGCAACAATTCCAGATTTTTGGTGTGGAGGTCAAAGTTGTGCGCAATAATGCTTTAAAGGTAGCTGAATGCTTAAATCTGCAACCCGATCGTGTGGTGATTGGTCCAGGCCCAGGATCTCCGGTAGAGGCAGGCATCTCCCAAGAATTGATTGTAGCATGTTTTAATGCAGGCATTCCCCTTTTAGGGGTTTGTATGGGCCACCAATGTCTCGCGAATGCCTTTGGAGCTACCGTTCAACGAGCAATCAAACCAATGCATGGAATGGTAAGTTCGATCTCACACACCAATGAAGGTGTGTTGAAGGGGTTACCCAACCCCTTTGCAGCAGCACGCTACCACTCATTATCGGTAGAAAAATGCTCTATTCCAGCTTTTCTTAAAATCACAGCTTATTCAAAGGATGGGGAAGTCATGGCTTTGCAACATCAAAAAAGACCTTTGCACGGTGTTCAGTTTCACCCTGAATCTATAGCCACACCAGATGGCGCTCGCCTACTTTCAAATTTTACAAAGGAAAAAAAATGTTTAGAACCACTCTCTTTTGCTTAGGCCTTGCTCTTTCCGCTTCTCTCTTTGCAGAAGGACAAATCGAGCAAACTCTTTCTCTCATCAAACCAGATGCTGTTGAAGCCAATCATGTTGGGGACATCATTGCTAAGTTTGAAAAAGATAATCTCCGTATCGCTGCATTGAAAATGGTCAAGTTGACTAAAAAACAAGCAGAAGAATTTTACAGTGTGCATCAAGGAAAGGCATTTTTTGACACGTTAACAGACTACATGTCTTCAGGCCCTCTTGTAGCAATTGTTTTGGAGGGAAAAGATTCTGTAGCTAAAAACCGCAAAATCATGGGAGCGACAGATCCCCAAAAAGCAGAATCTGAAACCATCCGCGCTTTGTTCGCAAGTTCCATCACAAAAAATGCTGTTCATGGATCGGACAGCTTAGAAAATGCAAAAAAAGAAATCCCCTTTTTCTTTGCTCCTAGTGAAGTTTATTCCCGTTGGTAGGGAGATTTAAATGAGAGGGTAAGCTCCCCCCTCTCATTTTGAATGAAGATTACGCTTCCTCTTTGCGTTTTTCGTCAGCAGTGAGGCGCTGCTTATTGGCTTCTCGCGTTTTCTGGATGAGCTCTCCTTGCTTTCTAACGCTCTCGATTTCTTGTTGGGTCATTTTAGGAGAGCGGTTGTGCTTTGAGCGGGCATACATCAGCATAGGAATTGTTGCCGTAAAGGCGATAGGGGCGAGTCCCTGAATGAGTATACCCATCGCGGCCGCTCCAAAACCAAAAACAAAAGATAATAAGGCAAAGACGAGCATCACGATAGCAAGGATCGTAGCCGCAGACATTAAATACCTTTTTTCGGCCTCGTTATTAGAAGCCCATTTTTCCTTAACCCCACCGAGCAGGCCTTTAGTCTTAGAGCCGATATCGCTCAATATACGTTTTCCCATAGTGCCTCCCCTATTGGCAGAAATAGGGGAGACGCCAGGAATTGGCGAAGAATTTGGTGTAGTTGGAGGTAAACTAGCCAAAGCAGTAACCTTTTTTTATTGTTTATAATTTTTATTATATAAAATAATTATTAATTTATAAATTAATATAGAAAAATTTTAATATATTAATTCATCTTACCTCGCTGATAAACTATATTCTTGAAAATTATCCGCAGATAAAAAGCTGGAACATAAGAAAGTTCTCGCTAAGGAACAAAAAAGAGAAACGGCTCTATTGACTTTTGAAGATACGACGCAGAATGAATCGAGCAAAGAAAGCGTTCTTACACAGTGAGCAAAACAGCAGGGCGGCTTGCATTCATCCTTGCAAAATCAGCAAGCCTCCAAAACTTTAAAAATGATGAAAACTGCCATCACTTAGAAAAGCTCTCGACCTCCCATTTCGTAGAGCTTTTCTTAAAAAAAAGCAATTATCCTGCGGGTTTTAAAGAAAAACATTCTTTAGGAATTGCTTTTAACTTTTCGCAAGCCGTTTTCATATCCATCCGCTTTTTGGGATCATATTCTAGTAAACTTAAAATCAATTGATCGTAAGGATCACTTGTATCCAAAAAAGTAGGATTTGCCAAAGCATTTCTAGCAATTGTTTGCGCTTTTAAAATGTCAGCCCGTGTAGCTTTTTCCGTAGGCTTAAAGCAATTTAAGATAGCTAAAACATCTTCAACAAAAGGCGGAACATCATTAGGAGAATCCCCTCCTTGAGAATACTTCATTTCGTAAAGTAAGATACCCAAAGACCAACAATCAGTTGCCTGATTTGTCGTGAGCGTACCAAAGGATTCGGGAGCGACAATGGTTGGGGATGTCATATGAGGACTAACATCACTGATTTGATAAGCTCCTCCAAAATCACCTACCTTAACTTCCATCCGGGCATTTTTGCCTGTTTTTAAAAAAACATTTTCTGATTTGAGATCGCCATATACAAATCCGTTGGCATGAAGGTTTTTTAAAAAAGAGGTGATCTGTTCGCTAATTCTTTTTTTCTCTTCTAATCCTATTCTCCTCTCTATGATGGCATCATATAAAGAGCCTTGATCTGCATATTGTAACACTGAACCGTAGTAAGGAGGATTTTCGAAAACTGCCATCGTTTTTACGATTGTTGACTCTAATTGAGGAATCTTTTGCAACTTCTCATGCAGTTTGTTTTCTTTCCTTAAAGCTGCAATTTCTACAGGTGTCACACGGGTCAGAGTGCGAAAAACACGCCATTTAAATTTTAAAAGATCGAGTGCCAAAAAAATAGTATTATGGCCACCTTCTTGGAACTTCAGCTGGACAGATAAAAAACCTGCTTGTCTGCCTCGCCTATACTGAAAAAGGCTATTTCCTAATAATGCTCTAGTGTATGGCCCTGGCTTTGTTTTTTCAAACCAACCCAGCTGCCATTTTTGATGATTCAGCTCCTTTAATGCAGCAAAAGCTTTTTCTAAAACTACTTCTTTAAAATTGGCAGGGAAATTTTCAAGACCTGTATTTTTCAATACTTCTTGTTTTAAATTTTCACCATTAAATAAAAAAGTTGGGTGTTGCATGATACAATCGCGAAGTTTTTCTGCATCATCATTGTGATTGTGATACTTGCCTAATAGCCGATCTTTTGACTGAAGAGAAACATTGTGTTCTTTTTTAGTAGGAGAAATTGGCTCTTTTTGTAAGACACATTTTAAAGAGGCATGTAAAGGGTCCTTCAAAGATCTGCTATCGCATATTTCTCCTTCTCTACCATCTGAAGGTTTTATTTTTTTTAGCAGACTTTCAACTTGAGCTTTTTTTGAAGCGTCTTCCAAGGTAGGTTTAGAAGAATGGTGAACTTTTTCTGAAGCAGAACAACTCTTAGCTGTATTGAAAAACCCTTGAGAAAAAGAGTAGGGATATAAGTTGTTTGAACATTGAGGGATATAAGTTGTGCTCATATTGATCCTTTTTGTTTTGTGATTCTTTCAAAGTAAAGTGTAATAAATAGATCTCAAGAAACCCTAAGATGCTCTGCAAAGAAGCAACATAACAAAAGGAACGTTTAGCGAATGGCTGAAGGCAGAATGTATAACTTTTGCACAGCATCATCCCTACATGATGAAATTCTTCTGGCGATAATGTCAAAGGATTTTAGCCTTTAAATTAAATAAATAAATGTCTTAACATTGCTATTTAAAAAAAAATTATTAGATTATTAATTAAAGCTTCAGGAGCCATTTGAAGCGAGAAAATGGCAAAATTATAACGGCCATCAAAATATAGCTAAGCGTTAAAATCTAATGTAGCTAATCTCTAACTCGTTCTTATTTTGCCTTTGCTAAATTGGGAGCCTTCTTATAGATTCTTTAATAATGGCTAACGCAAACATACTTTCATTAGAGCGGGGAAACCTGCAAGCTTGGCGAATTGAAACTCATATCCTATGGCTGCGAGCTTATCTTGAAATTCTTTTAATTCTAAATTAACTAGATTGCCCCAATTAAATAATGGCGAACAGCGATAAGTAAGCCATCTCCCAGAAAATTTGGCATGAACGCATATGGCAAACTTTTCAAATTTTGTTCTGTACAAAGATTTTACTCTTCACCTATGCCAGAAACAGCTCTTACCCAGCCCTTAAAGAAATATAATAACTTCATATTGAATGCCTTTAAACTTTCTATTTTCTTATCTTGCTATTTCTCCAGCATTTAAAATCAATTTTTGTTCTATAACAGCCACTATATCAGAGAGCGTCTCCAAATTTGATATATAATGGCTTTTTCAGTGAAAAAGATCTTCTATAAGAAAAGCTTATCCTGATGATCTTACCGAGAAAGAGTGGTCTATCCAAAAACCCTTTCTTACCAAACGAAAAATAAATCGTGGTAAAAAAACAAATACACGCAAAACGAGAGAGATTCTTAATGCAATTTTGCATCTTTTAAAAACAGGTTGCCAGCGGAGACATTTGCCGCATGACTTTTCTCCTTGAAAATCTGCCTATACGTAATTTTTGAAATGGGGCCAGAGACGAATAATCGAGGAATTAAACTGGCAGCTTGTAAAGATAGCCCGAATAAGCAAGGGAAAAAATTCTCATCCAACAGCTGACATAGTGGACTGGCAGTCTGTTAAGATGACAGAAAGGGGGGCTTTAAAAGGATTCGATGGTGGAGAGAAAATTAAGGGAATACTCATTTATAGCCCCGGACTAGTGCTTGGAGTCTCTGTAACAGCGGCTAATTAGGATGATCGAAAATGTTAATTAGATGTAATTGAACAAGCAGGGCCTTTTTTCATAAGCATACAAACTATCTGGCCAGAGGGAGCATATAGCGGTAAATATTAAATACCTAAAATAAAATGGAGCACTGAGATCCTCAAAAGAAGCGCTAAAGGATGCAAAATATTGCCAGAAGATGGGTTGTGGAGAGAACATTTTCGTGGCTTGGAAACCAACGAAAACTTAGCAAGGATTATGAATAGCGAACAGGCACAAGTGAAAGTATGATTTACTTAGAGATGTTGAAAACGCATCTACGGGCAATTTCAACGAAAAAATGATTTTGAAGACACTCTCTTAATTAAGGTTTAACATGGGGTAAAAGCTTTGTTTATGTCACTTAAACATCTTCTCTCCCCTATATAAAATTTAGTGCCCTTTGCTTTAGCTTCCAATTAAAACGTTATCGTAATAAAGATGATTTGCAGAGTCATGATAGTAAAACACAGGGACATCCCGATTAAAAATATCTACACAAATTTGATCTTTTATTAGGTTTAGATTTTCTTCATGAAAAGTCAATTGCAACTTTTCTACCTCCTCTCGGATGGCATTCACCAACGGTTGCAGCGTTTCCTCTTGCGCCGGATCAATTCGAACAATAACGCCGTTTAAACTGCTAGTATTTAATAAAACAATACGTCCCCTTGTTTGTTTTAAAATCTCATAAATTTCCTGTATTCTTGTCTCGTATTCCTGATTGGACTCCTGAGACATATCAATATTTTCTAATAAGTTTTCTACCTGTATACCAGCTAAGTTCAATTGTTCTTCAGTAATCCCATAAGAAAGTTGCGCTGCATTCTCATTACCGGAGATCTTTTGCAAATATCCATCAGCAAACCAAAGACGATTTAATCCCATTAAAGAAGGATCAGTGCCTCTAGAACAATCAAAAACATAAGCTGCTCCATCACCGCTTTTAAAAATCCCACTTCCGACTTGGTCAAAATTAGGGATTAAAAATACTTCCGCATCAATTAAATAAGGAGATTGATTAGCGATAAGGATATTTTGATAATGCAAATCTGACAATCCAAGGCTTTGAGCAATCTTTTCTAAAACACATAATTTTTTAAAGTAATCTCTCAATTCTTCATTACTACTAACGGTATTGTTATCTTGTATGTTTTTAAGCACCTCACAATAGCCATAAAAGCGATCTGACCCACTTTCCTCATCTTCACAATTGAGCACTTTATATGTTCCAAATCCAAAAGTTCTTAATAATCCTTCATCTTCATCACAAAGTAATAATTCAGGCAACATAGAGCGCGGCTTATAAATAATTTCCTTCCCACTTCTAAAAATCAACTTAAAAGGAATTTTTCCTTTATTGTGAGTTTCCTTTCCTAAAGCTAACATTTCAACAAGAGTGTCGTCTTCTGCTATCTCAAAATAATTCAATTTGCCCTGGTTGACATCTTTTTCTACTTTATTCTTAATTTGGCTGATAAAGGAGGAGAACTTAGAAAGAATGTTATCCACCATTATAATTTGAGAGTTTTCTAACGCCCCATCGATGTCGAATACGGCTAATATTCTTGCAGATAAGTGTTTACAGAGATTATCGCTACTTTCTTGTCCTAATTGGGCAGTTATTACATTTGATCTAAGATAGGCTTTAACAAAATTATTTATATATATCTTCGCCTCTCTATCTTTATTTGCCGTTATATAGGCATGAGTAGTTTGGACAATTTTTTCGATAGAAAAAAAAGGCAGGCGGGGTTTTCTAAGGGAATGTAAAGCGTAAGCTCCTCCTAATAAAAAAATTCCACCTACTGCTGAGAAAAAAATCTTAGGATGTTGCCGGGGGAAATTTTTTGCTTGGGAAAAAATATTTTTAGCAATTGCATTTATGTTTTCTAAGTTGCTTTGCTTACCCAAGATGATTTGCGGAAGAGAGGTGAGATGTATAAAAAGATAATTAAAGGGACGGCTATTTACATTGTTTGAAAACATTTTAACCTTAAAATAAATAGTTTTTAAAACTAATTTTGATTATATTATATATAATATATTTTGTGAATTTTTGTTTAAAATTAGTTACAATTTGATATTATATTAAAAACAGACTGAACTAACCGGAATTTACCAGAAGCATTAGCAGCCTTATGGCATCAATGTTCTCAACATTTATCTGTTATGTACTATCCTCAGTTAGCACTCATTGCCTTGTAGGCATTCCTAACTTTGTCATCTTATTCATAGCCAAAGATTTAGCATATACCCCCCTCATCTTGGCCGAACTTTCCGTCTTTTTCGGGGAAGTACTAAAAAATCTAAGTTCCGTACAATGGATAACGATTAAGAGAAAGCTTACTTATCATAAGCACCCTCTTTGTAAGCAGTTTCCACCCTCTTTAGGAGCTCAAAAGAACGTAAAGAATGCAAAAATTTTATTTATTGCATTTAAAATGCTTTTAAACTATTTTTAATTAATATAATTAAGTAATTATTTAATCAAACCCTCCAGGAGACAAAATGGGAGTTGATGTATTGAAAGGAGAAGTCTTTTATGAAATTGTTGCTCCTTCTCTTAAAGAAAAAGCAATAAAAGACAAAGCAGCCTCTTTAGGAATTTCAAAAATTAACACAGAAGAGGAAAAGAATTTATTAATTAATAGCTTAGTGAGTGATATTCAATCTAAAATCTCCGATTATATTAATAAAGAAGAAGTTCTTAACAAGCATAAACATCTAACAAACTATAAATCTTCCTCTCTTTATAAATGGTCGGTGCTGGAACAAGCTGAAAAAGCAGTGGAAACTATTTATCCCTCTGCATCCGATGGAAATTTGGTCCTTTCTAACAAAATTTCTAAGCAATCTGCAGATAAGTCTTTACCCATTACTCTCTTAGTCTGTAGCGTAGTAGCGATGGCTATATTTGGAAAGGGAGAATAACATTCCTTCTATAGGTTTGCATAGGTCGCTTCAAAAACTAGTTATTAAAGAAATTCAACATTAATTTGATATTAAATAATAAAAAATCAAGCAGGCACGAGCTGTAAAGAGCTTTTTAGATAACAGAAAGTGTAGATTGCCTACAAGTTACTTGTATAGCATTTGTCAGAAAACTCATAGCGATTGCTTCGTAAGGATGAGGTTGGACGCATCTACCAGTATTACCCCCCCCATCTTTTGGCCTGTACAGGTTAACTACCTATACACAACCCAGGCAGCTTAGGTGCAATGACTAGATTTCTTATAATTTTTTTTATTCATGATAGCCCACTTGATACGGGTCCAACTTTTTTTATTGCAGCCAGCATACGAGTGGATTATGGTGTAAAAAAATAACATTAAGAATGGCGATGGAATTTATAGCAAAAAACAAAGTGCGCATGCACGACACCGACATGGCAGGGATCCTTTACTTTGCCCGGCAATTTCGCTTTGCACACGATGCCTTAGAAGACTTTTTCGAGCAGGAAACAGGGACTAATTTTGATGATGTCTTCAAAAAGCAAAAATCGGCATTTGTAATTGTTCATTGTGAAGCCGACTACTTTACTCCTTTGGCAGTAGGCGATCCCTTGGATATCCATCTCTTAGTCAATAGAATCGGACAGACTTCCTTTACACTGTTTTACAAAATTTTCCGTAAAGGTCATCTTGTCGGCACAGTAAAAACAGTGCATGTTGCCATTAAAACAGACACCAGAACGAAGACAGAAATTCCCGCCATGATCCGCAATGCCCTCGAGAAGTATCGCCAAGAGGAAAACTAAAGTTTGATCATTAAAACCCAAGAACAATATCTAAAATTGCCACATTTTTACCTAGCAATGAGGAATAGCTTGGTTGTGAGAGGCAACCAAGCTTAAAAGAAAGCACGCGTAGTTAACTAATAAAAAGAAAAGCTGCCCCTCTACTGAATCTCGCCATCGATCGCCTCTGTAAATTTAGCCTACCACCCAAAGGGTAGGAATCGTATGAGGCGAGCGATCTTCCATTAAACTTAAGCCAACGAGACTGCCTCAGTAAATTAAGGCGTTTTAAAAGCGATAACTCCAAGCTCCCTTATATGATTATTCATATTTTCCAAGCAGAGCATGTAGAAATTGTCGTGACCATTAATAAAAATGTTTATCCTTTGAAACTCATCACTAAATATGCGACACTGCGGTTCTTTTTCTGTCTCTTCATTATAGATAATAAGGCTATTGACAAAAGAGCAAACGGCAGCATCTAATACGCTTGGCAGCTTATACGTTTTCTTTACCTCATCATCGAAAGAATTTTGAATATGATAGCTCCCATTAAAAGAATATTTGGTCATCAAAACCCAATGAGCTCTATGAGCAGGACCCTTGCCGTCCCCCAAAGTGTTGTCATGCAAGGTCAGGTTGCCTTTTCTAATGGAGCTAGCTAGCTTGGGCAGGGTCTCTAAAGTAAGTGGTATGCCGTCGACAATTTCAGGAATGAGGACAGGCACATGCGTTTCTTCTAATTTTTTATCAGGATAAAGGTGGCAGCCACTTTTCAAAATTTTATAAAATTCTTTTGGGAAAGGGGGCTCTTCGCCGATCTCTTTAAAATATGTTGTCCATGCCGCTTTGCCAAAAGCTTCTTTTGGTGGAGTCTTCCAAAGCGTCTTATCACTTGTAAGCGCTTGCCAAGCCTTACTGACTTGCATACTTCTTCCAAGGTGAGCTGGGTCAAGATAGGAAAAAATTTTAAGGGCTATCTCTTCAGGAAGAGAAACAGGATCTACTTTTTTAGTGAGCACTCCAAAACAAATCCTTTGCTGTTTCTTAGTCAAAAGCTTTCTGACAGTCTTCGAAAAGAGGGCACCTCCACAAGAAAAGACGATAGCCAAAGCACCTAAACATCCTCTTACTAAGCGTTCCCAAAGAAAAAACTTGCGTTCTTTTTGTGCAATCAGCTGGTAATAGTGACCACAGTAGGCCACAGGGGGTGTTTTACCCTGTTTATCCACTATTTTGCTTTTAAAGCCGGGTGTATCTTTCCATTCCTTACCCAGATTAATCTCCCTGGCATCTCTAATAATTTTTAAAATTGCCATAAAATTAGCCTTAATAAATTGAAGAATTCCTCACTATAACCAATTCGATAATAAAATAAGAAGGCAATGCCAAACTACCATGCTTGTCTTGGTGCAAATTTAAAGGCACTTGAGAGAAAGTTTTATAGCTTTAATGCAAGCTCTCTTATACAAAGATTCAAATGCGGTTAAAGCTTAAATCTTCAAAATTTCTTTTTCGGAGCGAGCGACTAATACAGAGCAACAGCTATTGCTAAATACATTAACCATTGTTCTGAACATATCTAGAATCCTTTCAACAGCGAGGATGAGAGCAATTGCATCTGAGGGAAATCCAATCGTTGAAAGAATCAGTATAATGGAGATGATGCTGGCCGAAGGAATACCTGCCATCCCAAAAGAGAGAAGAAGTGTCATCAAAAAGACAATCCCTTGGGAAGCTAGACTTAACTCCATGCCATAAATCTGCGCAACAGTGAAGACCGCTACAATTACCTGAAGAGAACTGCCTGCTAGATTGACAGAAGCACCAAGTGGCAGCATGAAGCTAGCAATTCGATTGGAGACGCCCACCTTTTTTTCCACACATTCAATCGTCACGGGAAGTGTCGCGGCAGAGGAAGTTGTGCTAAATGCGGTAATTAAAGCAGGAAGCATGGCTTTAAAATGGGCAATTGGGCTGACCTTTGCAATAAACTTTAGCAAGATAGGCAGGATAACTAACATGTAGATAGCTAAACCCAGAAGAACGGTCGAGAAAAAATAGCCAACAGAGAAGATACTTTTTAAACCTGTCGAAGCCACCACTTTGGCGACAAGAGCAAAAACGCCGAAGGGTAAAACGGTCATGACAAGTTGTGTCATTTTCATCATCACCTGAAAAATACCTTGCCAGAAGCCAATAAGAACGCGCGCCGGTTCTTTATCGATGCGCGAAAGAAAAAACCCAAAGAGCAAACTAAAAAAAATTAATCCGAGCATTTGGCCTTGAGAAGCAGCCAAAAGAATATTGGAAGGAATAATTTTCAAAAAAATTTGCTCAACTTTTGCAAAGGTGCCCTCTTTAGCCTGAGAGGCAATTTCTAAAAGTTTAGAGTCCGCAAAAGCCAATCCTTCAGAGGCAAAATGTCCCGGCTGAAGCAAATTGGCTAAAATCCAACCTACAAATATCGCTAAAAAACTGGTTCCAAAGAAATAACCAAAAATTTTTAATCCAAGCTGTCCCGCAGAGTCTTCCCCCCCTATTTTTGCCGCGCCAGTAATAATCGAAGCCGCGACTAAAGGAACCACAACCAATGTCAGTGCATTTAAAAAAAGTTGGCCAAATAATTGGTACAATTGATAATAGGTGATTCCAGCAAAACCGGACTCAGTACCGGTTAGAGTCCCAGCTGCAATAGCTAAAGCTATGGCGATGAGAACCTTGAGAAGTGTATTATTGCGCATGGTACCGGGCTTAGATTTAAGCAAATCGCATATAATTGTACACTTTTGGTGTTTTTTTGATCACTCATCTTTTATTTTTCCTGTTAGTTCTTCTCTTAATTGGGATAGCGCCAAGCGATGCAGCTTGTAAACACCCTAATTTCCTTCTTAAAATTTTAGGTGCCTATGCTCTTCTTATTGGAGTGATCTATCTTCAAGCAATTTTTGAAAAAAAATGGTTGCGGCGCCACAAAAGATTCTTTTATTTGCTCACTCAATGCGAAATTCTTCTTTTTTTGGCTTTTTGTTATTTTTATTTGAATATCAAAAGCTTATTGCCCCAGCAATTGCCTCTTTTTTATTCTCAATTTTTTGCAACTCTCATCCCTCTCCTTTTTTATTTCTGTGCTATAGCTCTTTACCACTACACCTCGTTTTATTCTCTCAATCGCCGAAGTGCTTATCTCTATGCTGCACGGCAGATCAAAATTCTCATCCCATTTGCTCTTCCTTTTTTAGTTTTTACCTTATTCATGGATCTTTCTACAGGACTTCATCTAAGTGAAAACGAAACAGCCCAGTTGGCTGTGTTGATTTCTACCGTTTGCTTTTCGGCTTTTCTCTTGCCTCCAGCGATTTGCTTTTTATGGGATTGCCACCCTCTTCATGACTCTGTCATTTTGCAACGCTTAGAAGGGATCTGTAAAAAAGCCCACTTCACTCATGGAGGACTGAAACAATGGAATCTATTTGAGTTTACGCCAACAGCAGCTATTTTAGGGATCATCCCACGTTTTAGATATATTTTATTCACGCCTAGTTTGCTCAGTCAGCTTTCACCAAAAGCCCTTGAAGCCGTTCTGGCTCATGAAATCGGCCACAGCAAACATAGACACTTACTTTTCTTCCCCTTTGTCCTCTATGGTATGGTGCTTTTTGTCAGCCTCATTCTAGAAACTCTTCTCTTCTACTTCCCTATCTTAAATGCTCCATTGTTTCTTTTTTTTCTCTACGCGCTCCTTCTCGCATTTTTTTTCCGATATGCTTTAGGCTTCTTTTCCAGGCTTTTCGAAAGGCAGGCCGATCTTTATGGCTTACAAATAGGCATTCCCCCCACCGATATGATTGAAGCCTTAGATACTATTGGCAAACTCACAGGCAATAGCCATAAAACGCCCAATTGGCATCATTTTAGCCTCGAAGAACGAATACTTTTTTTAAAAAAAGTGGCAAAAAACCCGCAACTTGCTGTGGAATATCACCATTACGTCTTTATTGTACGGCTTCTTTTTATCCTTGTTTTAGGGATAGCAAGTGCCCTCTCCTTTTTCTTTTTTTAGTAGTTGATTTTCAAAAGAATTTGTTTCTATAAAAGATGAAACCTAATTCAGCAAGAAGACAACCCTAACATCAAAAAGGCTAAGATAAGGAGTTTTTCATGAGCCAATCTCTACAAAACATTATACAAACCTCGCAAAATCAAACTCTTAAAGATTACTTTACATTCCTATCTTTTGCCAGTGTGAGCTCAGAACCTAACTTTAAACAAGAACTTCTTGACTGTGTTAACTGGTTGAAGGCCTATATCGATGCCATGGGATTTGAAACCGAACTCTGGCGACATGATGAGGGGCATCCGGTTCTTTATGCAAGCTACAAAGTCAATGAAAATGCCCCGACGCTACTCATCTATAATCATTACGATGTTCAGCCATATGATCCTTTAGATCTTTGGGAAACGCCCCCATTTCAACCCACTCTACGTGGGAAAGAAGTGTATGCAAGAGGTGCCCAAGATAATAAAGGGCAATGTTTTTATGTACTCCAAGGTCTTAAAGCTTTGTTGCAAAAAGAAGGTACTCTTCCCTTAAACATTAAGCTCTGCATCGAAGGAGAAGAAGAAAACGGCAGTGCTAGCCTCGATGCTCTTTTACAGAGCAAGAAAGAGGCCCTTAAAGCGGACTATCTTGCCATCGTGGATCTCGGCATCCCCTCGCCTAATAAACCGGCTATTACCCTTGGTAATCGCGGTATTATCACGATGGATATTGAGGTTTCTGGTTCCTCAATAGATCTCCATTCCGGAGTACATGGCGGTGCTGTTTTTAATCCTATTCATGGCCTTGTGCAGATGCTAGCTGCTTTAAGAGACGAAAATGGCAAAATCGCCATTCCTGGTTTCTACGATGCCGTCTCCGAGATTAGCGATGAGGAAAGAGGATTTATTGATTTTGCAATTGATGAAAAAGAATACCAACATACCTTTGCCACCCAAACGTCTGGGGGTGAGCGGCACTTTCCAGTAGGTGAACGTCTTGGCTTAAGGCCAACTGTCGAAATCAATGGCATAACCGGAGGCTATTGTGGGGAAGGTTTCAAGACCGTCATTCCAGCTCTAGCAAAAGCAAAAATTTCTTGTCGTTTAGTTCCCGACCAGCAACCAGAAAAAATCGCCCACCTTGTGGCTGACTTTTTAATGCGTAAAACGCCAGGGGGGTTAAAAACCTCAATAAATCTACATGGTGGTGGTGGAGCTGCAACAAGGACAAATCCTCATTCTAAAGCTGTACAAGCCTTTGCGAAAGCCTACGAAGAAGTCTTTCAAAAAAATTGCCAATTTATTTTAAGTGGGGCTTCTATTCCAATTGCTGCAAAACTTTCTGAAGCGGCAAATGCTGAAATGGTACTTCTCGGCCTTGGCTTATCCACGGACTGCATCCACGCACCTAACGAGCACTTTGGCATCGACCGTTTGGAAAAGGGAGCTTTAATCATTGCTAAAGCCATCGAGTTTCTCTCTTTAACAGAAAAACAGACTTTAAATTCAACTTGTTAGCATTTTTTTTGTTGCGTATACTTTGAAAACAACGCTTATATATAAAGGAGTTAAACATGTATTCAATTAACCGAAGGATGATCCTGGCCGTTCTTACAAGTACTGCATGTTTTTTAGGGTCACCTCTTTTTTCTCAGCCTACAGTTGAACTTGCCAAAACCTCAGAAGATTTTATTGAGGTTGCCCAAAAGTCTATTCCAGCAGTTGTCTTCATCCAAGTTAAGGCCAAGTCCAAAGCAAAATCCTCTTTTTTCTATAATGGAAGTGAAGTGGATTCAGATTTTTTTGGAGAAGATTTCTTAGGGCGTTTTTTTGGCCTTCCTCGTAGAGAAGCCTACTCACCACCGCAAACAGGCCAAGCCTCTGGTTTCATCATTTCTAAAGATGGCTACATCTTAACCAATAATCATGTCATCCAAGACCAAGCAGTCATCACCGTCCAATTAAATGATGGCCGAGAGTATAGCGCTAAGGTAATTGGGGAAGACCAAACAACAGATTTAGCCCTAATCAAAATTGATGCCGATAACTTGCCTTTTTTAAATTTAGGAGATTCTGAAGATTTGCGCATTGGACAGTGGGTTGTTGCCATTGGCAATCCTCTTGGCCTGCAAGCCTCCTTGACTGTAGGAGTGGTCAGCGCAAAAGGTCGCAGCAATCTTGATATTGCCCGTATCGAAGACTTCATCCAGACAGATGCGGCCATTAATCGTGGCAATTCAGGAGGCCCTCTTCTAAACCTTAAAGGGGAAGTGATTGGCATTAACACAGCGATTGCCACAAATATGTCGAGCGGCTATTTAGGAATAGGTTTTGCTATCCCAAGCAATATTGCTAAACATGTTGTCGAACAACTTCAAGATTCAGGAAGTGTTACAAGAGGCTTTTTAGGAGTCACCTTACAAGGAGTGGACCAAGACCTTGCCCAAGCTTTCGAACTTAAAAAAATAGAAGGGGCCCTTATCGCGGATGTCACAAAAAATTCACCTGCAGAAAAAGCGGGCTTAAAGCAAGGGGATATCATTGTCAAATACGATGATCGCAAGATAGAAAATATCGGTGCCTTCCGCAATGCCGTTGCTTTACGTCAGCCAGGATCCCCAATGACACTTACCGTTTTGAGAGAAAAACAAGTTTTAAAAATACCTGTAGAAATCGCACGCTTTCCTGAAGAGGACAAACGGCCTGTCGATCCAATGATCACTAACAATAAGTATGGATTTGATGTGAAAACATTGACTCCCGAAATTGCTAAATCTCTCGGCCTTAACGATGAACTCTCAGGTATCGTTGTCACACACGTCTCTCCAAATGGGCCAGCAAGCCTTGCCGGCATTAAAAAAGGAGCGCTCATTTTAGCCATCAACCAGAAAAAAGTAGCTACAGGTGAAGAGTTTTATCGCGAACTTCATGCCTCTACACCAGGAAAGCCTGTTCTTTTGTTGATTAACTACCATGGAACTATGCGTTTCATTTCAATGAAGGTGGATTAAAAAAGAGGGGAAGCTAAAGCTTCCCTTTAATCAGGCTGAACCTTTATGAGAATAGGGTTCTAGGATGCGGAGGAAGTATCAGTTTTTTTCTGTATAAATGCTGCTTTCTGGTGACTCATTGGTTTCATAGAATGAAATACCCAGTTCTTCGACCCTGTTTCCATTTGGAAGCTTTTTGGCTGAATCCTCTTCCGGCAAAGGCACGGGATAAGGGTTCTCCGAGCACCCAAAGGCAATAAGATCATTAGAGGAAATTCTTGGCACGGCCGTTAGCTGAGCGGAGCTACTCCCTTCTTTGCTCTTCTCTTCTTTTCGTGGAGTACGTCTACGTATTAACGACGGCGTCTCTTCTCCTGAATCTCTTTCCTCTTTATTTTTTGAATCTTTTTTCACTCCTGATAGGTTTAGGGGGTTCACGTTTGGGTTGTTCTCCTTCACTTTGCCTTCTACTAGAGAGTTCTCTTTTTTGCTTACCCTAGTCAATTCTTGATAGACACGCTTTTCATTTTTGTTAAGAGCCTTTATCAAAAAAGTTACAAGGAGGACAGGTAAGGCAATGAGAGTAATAAGCACAGAGAGTTTTCTAAAAGGATACACTGTTGTTTTGACTTCACCATCTTCGCGTGTGATTTTTCTTCCTTTCAAAAAAGAGTAAACTGTACGACTATGCAGCTTATCAATAGACTTCATTAAAGGAGATTTTTCTGCGTAATCAATATTTGTTAAAACCCTATCGTATATTTCCATATGCACCTCTAGTTTGTGTTGGAATTAAATAGATTTCTTTATAATTACTCGGTTTCTAAAGTTGAAAGCAATAGCTATTTACCTATTTCAAAAGATTCTGAAAGCTGCTTGAATTTCTCACAAAATCAAAACGACTATCCAGAAGAACTTGCTGCGGATCTAAAATTCCCTCATCAATGGCTGTCTTTAACCACCCGATTGTGGCATCAGCATTCCGTAACTCAGCATGCGATAGCGCATTGATCAATGCCGTTTTGCTACTTATAAACTCTTGATGCACTTCCGTTCCAATTTCTGCTGATTCTTTAAAAAGTCGATTTTCAAAAGCGATTTTTTGTAGTAGGCTGAGACCCTCTGTATCCAAGTTTTTCCTGTAAGGCTCCAATAAGGTATAGGCTTTGGCAAAATCCCCCTCTTCTAAGTAAATTAAAGCGAGAAGCTCGGAGGTTTTGCAGGAGAGAATTCCTCGATGAGTTTGGGCTTGAGCTAAAATGGCAGTAAGTTTTTCCTTCGCCTCTTCTCTATATCCCATTTGAAGGAGTTTTTCGGCATTACTGACCTCTTCCTGTAAAGTCTCACTTTGATCCATTTTAGACATATGTAAGCTCGATTTCCAGTTTTTGAAGCTGTCAAAAGCGAAGATAAAAAACACTGCACCTAAAAAAACCTGCTGCATGAAGAAAAATAGCAATCCAAAAAGCGCAGCTACAATTCCGCTTAAAAAATAGGCCATTTTAATGCCGCGATATCCAAAAAGGCCTTGTAGAAGAATCATCGTTAGATGGCCACCATCTAATGGCTGAATAGGGAATAAGTTTAGGAAAGTCCAAAAATAATTGACGTAGTAGGCAATCGTCAGCGCTGCCAAAATTAAAGGTTGGCTTTTAAATAACTGAAAGGAAGTTAACCAAAGAGCAACCAGTGCAAGGGAAAACCCTGCTAAAGGACCATTTAGCACAATCAAAAATTCTTTCCACTTGGCTATTGATGGCCCACTGCGCTTTGTAACCCCACCGAAAAAAGTTAACGTAATACTCGCTTCCTGGCCAAAAACTTGAGCTGTAAGGGCGTGGCCTAATTCATGAATGAGAACGGAAGCAAGGATGACAAATCCCCAAATGAGAATGCCGGCAAAACTTCCGGAATAGTAAAAGCCCAGACCAAAAGCTAAAATCCAAAAAAGGGGGTCAATGCGGATCGGGAGAGACTTTAGTGTAAACATCTTTTAAAAATATGGGGTTAAAATAAATTTTGTGTATCTAACGCTTTTTTAATTGCTGTGCCCATATCTGCAGGTGTTTCAGCAATGACAACGTTGGCCTGTCTTAGAGCCTCGATTTTGTCCGATGCGGTGCCTTTTCCACCAGAAATAATTGCACCTGCGTGGCCCATGCGTTTGCCTGGTGGCGCTGATAAACCAGCGATGAAAGCAGCGTAGGGCTTTGTTCCATGCGCAACAATCCATCGCGCAGCCTCCTCCTCCGCATCACCACCAATTTCTCCGATCAACAAAATCGCTTTTGTCTCAGAATCTTGTTCGAATAGCTTGAGAATGTCAATAAAATTGGTTCCATTTAATGGATCCCCTCCAATTCCTATACAAGATGATTGTCCAAGGCCAAGCTGCGTTGTCTGCCAAACAGCTTCATAAGTCAAAGTCCCCGAACGGGAAACAATGCCAATATTTCCGCGGCGATGGATGTATCCAGGCATAATACCAATTTTGCATTCCCCCGGTGTAATCACGCCAGGGCAATTGGGTCCAACAAGTCGACTCGTCATGCTGTTTTTCATAACCTGTTTTACATGAAGCATATCTTTAACAGGGATCCCCTCTGTAATACACACAATAAGGGGGACCGCTGCTTCCTCAGCTTCGAGGATAGCATCTGCCGCATAGGCAGCAGGGACAAAGATCATTGTGGCATCACAACCCGTAGCAAGAACCGCTTCTTTCACTGTGTCAAATACGGGAAGCCCTAGTACTTCTTTCCCCCCTTTACCAGGAGTGACACCTCCTACAAAATGAGAGCCATAAGCGATACACTGCTCTGTATGAAATCTTCCTGCCTTTCCAGTGATTCCTTGGGTGATCACCTTTGTTTTACGATTGATAAGGATTGCCATCATTACTCCTTAGCCAATTGCACAGCTTTTTGGGCTGCTTCTGTTAGACTAGCCATAACTTCAATAGATAATCCAGCATCGGCTAACATTTGCTTGCCCTTTTCCACATTTGTGCCTTCCATACGCACGACGATCGGAATGGCACTTGTCGAGTACTGGATCGCTGAAATGAGCCCTGCAGCAAGTGTTTCACAATTCATAATGCCACCAAAGATATTGACTAACACGGCTTTCACACGCTGATCTTTTAAAATAATTTTAAAGCCTTCTGCAACTTTATCCTCAGTAGCACTGCCTCCAACGTCAAGAAAATTTGCCGGCCTCCCCCCGTAATGATGGATAATATCCAGAGTCGCCATCGCCAAGCCTGCACCATTGACCATGCAGCCAATCTCACCTTCCATCGATACATAGGCAAGCTCTTGCTCGATAGCAGCAGCTTCTAAGGCAGGAATTTGTGAAAGATCTCGGCAGTTAAGAAGATCGGGATGACGAAAAAGAGCGTTGTCATCGATAGAAAGCTTAGTATCTAAGGCAGTAAGTTCCTGTTCTGAGGTGAGAATAAGCGGATTGATTTCGATTAATTCAGCATCAAGATCCAAAAAGGCTTTCGCAAGATTCTTGCATATTAGCTGTCCTTGCTCAGCGATCTCTTTTTCCCACCTCAAGAATTTGGCAACTTCCAACAGATGGTATCGCCGCATTCCCCCGCAAAGAGGGATTTCCATTTTTAAGATTTTTTCGGGTGATTGAGCAGCAACTTCTTCAATTTCAACGCCCCCTTCCCTGGAAGCAATGAGTACTGCTTTTCCCATTTTACGATCTATCGTAGCCGCAAGGTAATATTCTTTTTCAATGTCCATTAAAGGAGAAAGCAAGATTTGACGTACGAGAATTCCTTGAGCTCCTGTTTGCTTCGTTTTGATGTATTTACCCAGTAACTCTTCAGCAAAGAATTGGATTTCATCGCGATTTTGCG
This sequence comes from Chlamydiales bacterium STE3, assembly GCA_011125455.1. Taxonomy (NCBI): domain Bacteria; kingdom Pseudomonadati; phylum Chlamydiota; class Chlamydiia; order Chlamydiales; species Chlamydiales bacterium STE3. The sequence continues at coordinate 162,526 of VKHO01000058.1, forward strand.
CGATTTTTACACCACCAGCTTTCCCTCTTCCACCAGCGTGGATCTGCACTTTAAGAACCGCTGCGCTGAGTTGTAGAGCATCGATTGCGGTTTGCAATTCCTCCATGCTAGAAATGACCACAAACTCAGGACTTGGTATCTCGTATTTTTGAAGGATTTCTTTTGCTTGATACTCGTGAAGATGCATCGTAATCCTCTCTGGATGGATTTTGGTTGTAAAGATTTTAAGCCTAAGGCTTAAAAAAACCTACATCAATTCCGAAGCTTCAAGGCAAACAGAATCCATTGAAGGCATTTGTTTTAAAAGGTCAAAGCGGCGGCAATCCCTTTCTAGCTTCTATCGCCTTAAACTAATTTATCTGCTACAATTATTTTTCCATCAATCAAAATTAAAGATCGGGTTATGGCTTTAGGTTTTTTAAAATCGAGTTATGAAAAAGTAAAAAATGCTCTCTCTACAACACGTTCCTTGCTTAGCATTAAATTGCGCGCCCTTTTTAAGGGAGAACTTAATGAAGAGGCTTTGGAAGAACTAGAGCAAATTCTCTTTGAAGCGGATTTAGGCGTTAGTCTTTCTACAGAGCTAACAAAGAAATTGAAAGAACATTTAGCAAATCATCCTAATGATAAAACTGAAGATCTCCTCAAATTTTTAAAAAATATACTTGTTGCAGAACTTCTCCCCCCACAAGATCCTCTCTTAGTAGAGAAAAATATCCCTCATGTCATTTTGATCATCGGTGTTAACGGCAATGGCAAAACGACAACTGCTGCAAAAATCGCCAAGTATTATCTTGATTCAGGTAAAACACCTATTTTTGGTGCTGCTGATACTTTCCGTGCCGCAGCAGCAGATCAGTTAGAACTTTGGGCCAGTAAGCTCGGTATTTCTATTGTCAAGGGGTTGCCCAAGTCAGATCCCGCCTCGGTAGCGTTTGATACGTTAAGCGCTGCAATTGCGAGACATGCGGATGTTGTTCTCATTGATACAGCAGGAAGACTTCATACCAAAATCCCTCTCATGCAAGAACTTGAGAAGATTAGACGTTCATGCAATAAAGCATTGCCAGGATCTCCCCATGAAACCCTCCTCGTCCTGGATGCCACAACAGGACAAAATGCGATTGACCAAGCCAAAACCTTTACCAAGTACACGCCTATTTCAGGTTTGGTTCTCACAAAGTTAGATGGAACTGCTAAGGGGGGCATGGCCATTGCTATTCAAAGAGAATTAAAAATTCCAATTAAATTCATCGGTATCGGAGAAGGAATGGAAGATCTCCTTCCCTTTGACCCAAACAATTTCGTTAATTCCCTGCTTGATTAATTTACTTTTTAAAAAAATTTGACACCGTTAATACTAATTATTATAATAAAACTAGTTTATCAATAAAGTTTAGTGTTTATTTCTTAATAAAGATTTTGGCCGGATAGCAGATACGTTTGACACAATTAGCCTTGGCTGTGAAATCTCTGAGGCAACTTTAATAGTCACGGTCTTATTAGGTCGTGCATTTACCTAGCAGGTTCTAGGAAAACTTAAGTGTTTGAGTATCTCTTCCGGCCTTTTTTTGGAGAATAAACATGGTTATTTTTCCTTTCATTCTTTCTGCAGGAATTTTTCTAAGCCTAACTCATTTTGAGTCTCAAGAACTAGCAGTCCAACCAAGGGAGCGTATATTGAGAAGCAGAACAACTTATGATAGGCACTATCATCACAAATCCCACTTTTCCACATACCGGGGATATAAGTACCATCATACCTACCCTAAATATCAGTATTATTTCTATGCTCCCTACTACTATTATTATGAGATGGCGCCAGGGGTTTATTATTATTTCAGAAGCTGACCAGAAAGAAGCCTACTACTGTAGGCTTCTTTGGAAATTCTATTTTAGACAATCGTGCGTGTGTTATTCTCTGGAGTGACAGCTTCCTGTAAATAAATTAAATTTTCTTCCTCTCCTAACGCGCTTTTTATACGCTTTTCTAGCTCTTGAATTTGTTGCTCAAGAGCAGCCTTATCAGCTTGTGCTCTTTCTAGTTCTGTCTCTCGTTCCTTTATTCTTGCTGAAAGTATTTCATTTTCTTCATGCAATCTGCCTACCTCTACCTTTAAATTACGGTATTGGTTTATCTCCTCGCCTTGCTTTTTATATACCTGAGCTTGCGTCTTTAACTTACTTTGCATTTTTTTGATTGAAGCATCTTTTCTCTTAACTTCTTTGCTAAGTTTAGCGAGAGCTTTCTCTTTATCCTTTACATCTTCCGTCATTTTTTGCAGAGACTCCTGCAATTCTTTTACTTTCTCTTCAGAAGCTCTGTTTTCTTCAGAAAGCAACTGGGGTTGAGCTTCTGTTTCTTTTCTTTCTTCTCTAATAGCAGACAGTTCTCGTTCTTTCTGTTCCAACAACACTTCCACTTCATCTAGTTTTTTCTCAATAGCTTCTTTCTCTTGTCGGAGAACTTCCTCAATAGCATGTTTTCCATCCAATGTAGCTTGCCAGTTAAGCTTATCCTTTTCCCATTCCTCTGATGTAAGTTTTAACTGTTTTTCCAGCACATTTTTCTCGTCGGAGAGGAGGTTTGACTCAAGCTCTTTTTCTTCAACCCGCTCTTTGCAAGTATTCAATTCGGCTGTAACCGCTTCATGCCATTCTTGATATTGCTTCTTTAAATCTTTTAGCTCCTCGGCGGTCTTGTTTTCTTGTTGACTTAAGTTACGAGGACATTGACTAACCGAAGGATCCCCTTGTGGCTGTTGAACGGATGGTTTCTTGGGCGAGAAAGCGGAGTTTAAAGCGAAAGAAGCAATAAAACAGATCGCCGCAACTACTGCCGAAACAGAACCCACTACAGCTACGATCGGAAGAGCAATCGTAGGAGTGGCTAGAAGAGCTAAAGCCACAAGTGCCACTGCAGCCACAGCACTAGCTAGGCTAGCAACAACACCTCCTAATTTTAGGCCATTATCTACGATCGGGATGTTTTTTCCATCGATTCCTATTTTTTTTGCCACAGACACTAAGAAGTTGTGGCTCGGAATGCCTTCTAATGTTTTAACTGCCATTTTTACTCCAATTTTGAAAACATACGCAAATTCTGCCTTAAGCAGCTATTTCGTACTTTTTACATTAAACAAATTATTTATTTTTTAACCGTTCCTAAAAGATTTTCTGCCCACTTAATCCAGGCAGTAGAAGTTTTACATTTTAAAAGTGCGTATTTAAATATGTTTCTCTTAAGAGCGCCGTTGATAAGAAAGATTAAATTTTTATAATGTAAATTTCAACCAAAATCGAGAATGATAAAAAACCGCAAATTAATTTTAAAAGTTTACAAGGTGACAATTCTTTTACATTGCATCTAAAGCCTCAATTCATAATCTGTAGCCTCACAAAAAAAGAAAATAAAAATGATAATTTTTTTTATTTTAGCTTGAGCTATCTTCTCTCTCTCTCTTAACTAACCTATGCTAAACTCAATGCACAGCATAAAAAAATAGAGAGAAATCCTATTTTTAGAATGGACTTAGAGGACAGCCGCCGCACTTTGCAAATGCTAGTTTCTCGAGGTTGAGCGAGAACCAGAGTAGAATTACGAGCTGTTTGTTTTTGTCTTCCTAGCTAGAGGAAACTTTTGTTGCTAAAGTTAACCTCATTCAGGTAATTTAAGGGGTATTTGCAAGTGCAGAGGCTTTTTCTGATGGAGATTCCAAAAATATTCGGTACAGACGGTGTGAGAGGGCATGCGAATAAATCCCCAATGGTAGTTGAAATTGCCTTGGCATTAGGTCGGGCAGTCGGAAAATTATTCCGCAAACAAACTGGCAAAAACCGGGTTATTATCGGCAAGGATACAAGACTCTCTTGCTATATGTTTGAAAATGCTCTCATTGCTGGTTTATGTTCGATGGGTGTTGATACTTTAATTTTAGGCCCCTTTCCCACTCCCGGTGTCGCCTTCATTACGAGAGCTTATCGCGCAGATGCGGGGATTGTTATTTCCGCATCTCATAATCCCTTTTATGACAATGGGATAAAGTTTTTTTCGTCAGAAGGATTTAAATTCCCTGATGCTTGGGAAAAAGAAGTAGAAGCTCTTGTCGCTTACAACAAGTTTGATGATGCCTTACCTAAAGATCACGATATTGGAAAAAACAGTAAAATCACCGATGCAGATGGCCGCTATATTGAATTTTGCAAAGCCACCTTTCCAAGGCGCCTTTCCTTAAAAAACCTTAAAATTGCTTTGGACTGCGCGAATGGGGCCAGTTATAAAGTCGCCCCTCTCGTCTTTAGGGAGCTAGATGCAACGGTTCACCTTTACGGTTGCACTCCAAACGGTCTCAACATTAATGAAAAGTGCGGCTCTCTTTATCCCGCAAATATTCAAAAAGGGGTCATTGACATTGGCGCAGATGTCGGAATCTCTTTTGATGGAGACGCAGACCGTGTGATCCTGGTAGACGAAAATGCCCAAATTGTCGATGGCGATACGATTCTCGGAATTTGTGCCCGAGATATGAAACGAAGGGGAGTTTTAAGAAATAATACTGTCGTTTCAACGATTATGGCTAATTTAGGCTTTATTAAAGCTATGGAAGAAATTGGCGTTGAAGTTGTGAAAAGCGCCGTCGGAGATCGCTATGTCATCCAGGAAATGCTGAAATATGATGCCAACTTAGGTGGTGAACAGAGCGGCCATACGATTTTTTTAGACCACAATACGACAGGCGATGGGATCGTTTCAGCCCTTCAGGTCTTGCGGATTATGATTGAAAGTGATTCGAGGCTTTCTGACTTAGCGGCTTGTGTCAAAAGACATCCCCAAGCTTTAATCAGCGTCAAAGTCAAACACAAGCCACCTATTGAATCTCTTTCGTTAACTCAAAAAGCTGTTAAAGAAGCAGAAACAATTCTTGCAGACTCGGGATTTGTTTTAATTCGTTATTCTGGCACAGAACCCACTTTAAGAGTAACGGTACAGGGATTTAAGAAAAAACTTGTCAATGAATTAGCCCAGAACATTGCTCAAGCTGTTCAGCAAGAAATTGGAGCCTAAGGATGTGTGGAATTTTTGGATACATTGGATCGAAGAACGTCGTAGAAACAGTGCTTGCTGGTTTAAAGAAACTTGAGTATAGGGGCTATGATTCTGCGGGCATCGCAGGAGTCATTAACCACTGTGTAGAATACTTTAAAGAAGTCGGCAAAATTGCTGCGCTTGAAAAAACTGTTGAAGCACACGACTGGCACTTAGACGTTGCAATTGCCCAAACAAGATGGGCGACGCATGGCAAAGTAACACAAGTCAATGCTCACCCCCATTTGGACAATCAGTCTACTCTAGCTGTCGTTCACAACGGTATCATCGAAAACTATGAATCGCTCAAACTGGAATTAAAAAAAGACGGAAGCCTTTTTTTATCGGAAACCGACACAGAAGTCATCGCGCATCTGATCTCCCATTACTACCATGGAAATCTTTTAGAAGCTGTCCAAAAAGCTATCATGCGTTTACAAGGAGCCTATTCAATTGCCCTTGTGCACAAAGACTTTCCAGATTGCATTATTGCTGTAGCCCATGAAGCACCTCTCGTTATCGGTATTGGAAAAAATGAAGCCTTCGTCTCCTCGGATTCCCATGCATTTGCTTTTCATACTCGAGAAGTTGTCTATCTTTCGAATGGGGAAATTGCCATTATCCAGAAAGACAAATTAGAAATCTTCAATACGCAAAATCATCTGATTGAAAAGCAGCCTCTTTTCCTCGAGGCAGCATCCGCAGAATCTTCCAAGGGCACCTTTGAACACTACACTCTCAAGGAAATTCATGAGCAGCCTCAAACGATTAAAAATGCCCTTTTAGGAAGATTTGTCGAAGAGTATGGAACAGCACTGTTTGAAGATTTACAATTCAACGAAACGGATCTTACAAGCGCAGAACGGCTTTTAATTCTGGGTTGTGGCACTTCATTGCACGCAGGTTATATCGCAAGCTATCTTATCGAGGAAATGGCAGGTATCCCCGTACAAGTGGAAATTTCATCCGAGTATCGCTATAAAAACCCTGTTGTTGTCCCTAACACTCTTGTGGTCGCCATCAGCCAATCGGGTGAAACGGCGGATACCATTGCTGCCATGCGCGAGCTAAAAGCCAAAGGAGCGAAAATCTTAGCCATTTGTAACGTTAGCAACTCGACGATTGCCAGGGATGCCGACGGATGCATTTTCCTGAAGGCCGGCCCTGAAATCGGTGTCTGCTCAACGAAAGCCTTTACTAGCCAAATTATCGTGCTTGCACTCTTAACCCTTCTTTTAGCTAGAATGCGGCATATGCACAAGCAAGCAGGACAACAGTTTATAAAATCTCTTCAGCAATTACCGGAGATTGTTCAGATTGTTCTAGATAAAGAGGCAGAGATCAAAAAATTAGCGGAAAAGTATGCTGCTTATGAAAACTTTTTCTTTTTAGGCCGTAACTATATGTTCCCTACTAGTCTTGAAGGAGCTTTAAAGCTAAAAGAAATTTCTTATATCAATGCTAACGGATACCCGGCTGGAGAAATTAAACATGGCCCTATCGCCTTAATTAACGAAAATTGCCCTACCATAGCGCTATGCTCTAATAAAGCCACTTTTTCAAAACTGCTAAACAATTTAATGGAGATAAAGGCCCGCAATGGCAAGATTCTCGCCGTTTCTGAACATGAAGATGAGGAGCTGAGAAAGGTTGCTGATGATCTTTTCATCATCCCTGCTACAATTGACGCTCTTGCAACCATCCCAGCCTCGGTTTTCACTCAGCTTTTTGCTTACTATATCGCTAAGAAGCGTGGAGCTGATATAGATCAACCGCGTAATTTAGCAAAATCCGTCACAGTTGAATAAACACTCTATTTCCAATAACTTTAGCAATAGATCAGTCTCAGCCATCGATTAATCATTGAATCCAAATATCTGATCGTTATACCCTTTAGAGCTAGTAACGCAAATATGGTTCTTAATTCAAACCCCAGTGGGCTTCTAACACTCAACAAAGACTTATAAAAATGCAGAAACATGGCGGTATTGTAGGGGGGAGTTTACTTGTTGCAGGGACAACAATTGGTGGAGGAATGTTAGCCTTGCCAGTCTTAACCAGCTCTGCTGGCTTTATTCCCTCGATTGCAATTTATGTCCTTTGCTGGGTATTCATGACTTGCACAGGACTTCTTTTTCTTGAACTGGCCCTTTCCATGCGTGAAGAAGCCAATATTGTCGCCATGGCTGAAAAAACTTTAGGAGTGCCAGGCAAGATCTTCGCCTGGGTAATTTACCTTTTTCTTTTTTACTGCTTAACACTAGCCTACATCGTTGGTCTTGGCAATCTCTTTAGCTCACTTCTGCCTACCCATTTTCCCCCTATTATCGGCCCCATTCTTGTTGTGCTTCTTTTCTCTCCACTCGTTTTCATAGGCGCAAAAATTGTAGGAAAACTCAACATTTTCT